>NZ_DATAGQ010000240.1:0-20060 GCF_036263595.1 Geminicoccus sp.
CTGCGGTCGCTTCGTCGACGCATGATAGCAGAAGTTCGGCGTCACGTTCACCTGCACCTTTTTGACGCTGCTGGCCTCAATAGTGCCAGCGAAGTTGAGCACGCTGCACGCATTACGAGCACCTGACCACAACGAGTGTTAGCCTGATACGTTGCCTGCTTATGAACGACTCTACGTCAGCAACACCCGGGTCCGATGCACCCGGACCCTTGAAATGCCGGCCAAGCCGAAAAGTCATGGGGGTATGCCCTACCGGACCCGACATCCCATCCGATCCAGGACACCGCACGCCAGTACCGCTTCCTGCTGCCAGCGAACAGGTGCCGGCCGCAGAAGCCGGCTCCCGATCTCGCTGGTTATGGAGCGATGGAGGCATGGTTGCATCAGCGGGCCCTGATAGGCACGGTCCCGTGAACGGCTCCAGCCGTGATGTCCCTCCTGCTGGTCTTGGTGCCGGTGTCGGCCGGATCGCCGAAGGTTCCCCGGGCCGTTGCTGGCGTCGTGCATATCCCGGCCCCAGGCGGCTGAAAATGCACAGGATCGCACCAACGTACTTTCGTACAGCCGCGGACCCGGAGAAGGTCGAGGCAGTCAGGCCGCGTCTTGCGCCGGAAGCCGTGCATAGACTTCTGCCAGCCGCGCGGCAGCGCACTGCCAGGTCAAGGATGCCATGGCCTGGACGCGACCGGCCTGCCCGAGGCTGTGGGTGCGGGCGGGGTCGTCGAGCAGCCGCGCGATCGCGCGCGCCAGGGCCTCAGGATCGCCCGGCGGAACCAGCAGGCCGGTGGTGCCGTCGTCGACCAGGTCCAGCAGTCCGCCATGTCCGCTGGCCACTACCGGCAGGCCCGATGCCATCGCCTCCGCCACCGGCAGGCCGTAGCCCTCCCGGCACACGGAAGGCTGGATCAGCAGGTCGGCGTCCTGGTAGATGGCGGCCAGCCTGTCATGCGGCTGGGGCCCGGTCAGGCTCACGCGCTGGCGCAGTTGCGGGGGGACCAGCGCCAGCAGCCGCTGCACGAGCGTCGGGCCCGGGCGCCAGAACTGCGACACCATCGCCGCGGCACCCCTGCCGTAGAACCGCCGCACCGTCTCGGCCATCGAGGGCGTGTTCTCCGCCATCAGCCTGGCGTGGCCGAGCGGCAGCAGGCCGACGGGGCCGACCAGCTCCAGCGTCAGATCCGGATAGGCTGGCGCCAGCCGGGCGAACGCCTCCAGGAGCACGTGCGGCCCCTTCTCCGGCGACACCCGCCCGACCATGATCAGCTTGCGGATCGGGCGCGGCCGACGCTCCTCCTGGTTCTGGCTGAACAGCTCCGGATCGATGCCGTTGCCGATCGGCCAGATGCGGTCGGCATGGGATGGCAGGCGGGCCTTGAGTGTCTCGCTCAGCCAGCGGCTGCAGGTGACGACCGCGGCGAACGGCTCGACCTGCCGGGCCGCGAGCGCCGGATCGATCCGCGTCAGCATATCGTCGTGAAGATGCAGGACCAGAGGCACGCCCGGGAGCGCCCGGCGGAAGACCGGACCTGCGGCCGCGGAAGTCATCAGGTGGACGATGTCCGGCCGGAGCGGAACGAGTGCCGCCGCGGCACGTTCGAAATAGCCGCGATAGTAGGCCGGCGACATCAGCCGCGGCAGCGGCCGCGGATCCAGCAGTTCCAGCAGTTTCTCCAGGTTCCGGCTGCCCGCCTCGACCCGGTGGATTGGATAGCCCCGGTCGGCGTGCTCGATCGACGCCTGCCCGGGCTTGATCGGTCCGACGGCCGTCGCCCGGACGCGCTCCCCCAGCGCCTTGACCAGTTCGGCCAGGACGATGGCGACCGAGCCCGACTGGCGGCCGGACGCCTGGAGCCCGTCTCTGGGCTGGCTGACGAAGGC
The DNA here is from genome assembly GCF_036263595.1 of Geminicoccus sp. Classification (NCBI taxonomy): domain Bacteria; kingdom Pseudomonadati; phylum Pseudomonadota; class Alphaproteobacteria; order Geminicoccales; family Geminicoccaceae; genus Geminicoccus; species Geminicoccus sp. The sequence continues at coordinate 1,879 of NZ_DATAGQ010000240.1, forward strand.
AACATGCCGTGGCGCCACAAGGTCGGCTTCGGGCGCCATCATGGGGTGCGTCTCGTCGGCGGTACGTGTTGCGATGCGCATATCGGGCGCGCTAGTTGAATCTATGAGCACGTCGCGTACCGTCACGGTTTGGAGCGGCCGAACCGCCCGACAGCCCGACGGACGAGTGCAGCGATGGCTCGGAAAAGGTCGACGCCCGTAATCGGGCGTCGGTTCACGACAACGGGAACGAGCCATCACAAAAGTTGCGCTGACCCCGGATGGCGCCCGCAGCGCGTTCGGGCTGAACGTCCGCGATGCCATCGCCCGGATAGCAGCTTCCGTCGAGCTGGTTGAGTTGGACAGGCCCGGTGAACTGCCTGATCTCGATCTTGTGATCGATCTTGAAGGCAACGCCAGCGTCCATGCCCTTCCTCCAAGCCGCCTCGGCGTCTGGCGCTTCCTATGGGACGGCGCGGCCTCGCGCACAATGGCCGGTGCAGGCGCGCTTCGGGTCGGCCGGCGCGACAGCGTGGTCGAACTGGTAGGCCCGCAGGGCGTGCTGGAACGCTCGCGGATCAAGACGATCCCACACAGCCTGCCTCGTACCCAGGAGCGGCTGCTGGCCGCGGCAGCCATCATGCCGGCCCGGACGCTCGTTCAGTTGGCGGCAGGCGTGCATGCGCCACCTGCTGGTCCCGGCTGCCAACATCCCCCTGAGGTCGACAAGGTTTCCCGCGCTGCGCAGCTGCGCAATCTCTGCCATCGGGTCGCCCGTGAGGCATGGGAAGAACAGTGGCGGGTCGGCATTCTCGACCAGACGCCGGACGAGATCCTGGACGGGATCGACGCCCGGCGCCTTCGCTGGCTGCCGCCGCGGGCCAACGGCTACCATGCCGACCCGTTCGGCATCGCCGCGACCGACGCCGGGCACGAGCTGATCCTGGCCGAGGCCTACGATTTCGCCGAGCGGATCGGCTACCTGGTGGCCGTCGAACCGGACGGAAGCGAACGGACCGTCCTGCGCGAGCCCTTCCACCTGTCCTTTCCGCAGATCGTCGACCACGAAGGACGCCGCTGGCTGCTGCCCGAGGCCAAGGCCGCGGGTTGCGTGCGGCTCTACGAAGCGCAACCCTGGCCCTCCGCCTTCAAGCGCGGCCCGGTCCTGATCGAGGGCCTTTCAGCTGCCGACCCAACCCTGTTCCGCGACGAGCACGGCTTCTGGCTGTTCGCGGGCGATGGTGCTGCCCAGGACGAGACGACGCTCCTGCTCTTCCACGCACCCGACCTGCTGGGCCCGTGGCGGCCGCACCCGATGAACCCGATCAAGGTCGACCTGGGCTCCGCGCGGCCGGCCGGGCCGCTGTTCCGGGCCCGCGGCCGCCTGTGGCGTCCTGCACAGGACTGCAGCTCGACCTATGGCGGTGCCATCGTGCTGAACGAGGTGCTGGCCCTCACGCCGGACGTCTATGCCGAGCGTCCGTCCGTCCGGCTGGCACCCGACCCGGCCGGCCCCTGCCCGCACGGCCTGCATACGCTCACCCCGTTCGGCCGCGGCTTCCTGATCGACGGCAAGCGCGAGTTCCGCTCCCTGCGGCGCTGGATGGCGGGACTGCGCGGGCTGGCCGGGGCTTGAGGCCATCTTGAAGTTGATTCAATCGGCCCGCTATTCAGGTTTTGGCGAAGGAATGGCGACTGGCGCAGGAGCGACCTCGGTTGGCAGATGAATCCGTGGAGCCCTCGTCGCCGGTCGCCGGCGGGATGACGGCGCCAGCCGCAGCCCCCGACCACCGCAAGACGATGCGCGCGCTGACCTTCAACATGGCCGCCATCGTCGCCGGCAAGGTCATCGCCGTCGTGGTGGGCCTGGTGAGCATCGCCCTCATCACGCGGGCGCTGGGCCCGGAGGGCTATGGCGAATACCGCACCATCCTCACCTTCGTCTCCTTCGTCAGCATCGGCTCGGATCTTGGCCTGCAGCTGGTCGTGCTGCGCGAGCTCGGCCGTCCCGGCCGGGACCATCGGCGCCTGATGAGCGCAGCCATGCTCCTGCGCCTGCTCATCTCCACCGGCGTCCTGACCACCGGCGCCCTGATCGGCATGCTGATGCCCTACGAGGGCAACGTGGCGAAGGGCATCCTGGTCGCAGCGCCCTACTACATCACCTTCCAGTCCGCGATGATGCTGCAGTCGATCTTCCAGCGGCATCTCCGGCAGGGCCTGCAGGCGGTCTCGGAGACAGTGGGCGGCCTCGTCATGCTGGGCCTGGTCTGGCTGGCGCTGCAGGCGGATGCAGGCGTCGTGCCGATGGTGGCGGCGATGCTGGGCGGCGGTCTCGTGCAGCTCGCGATCGCCTGGCCGCTGGCGAAGCGGCTCCAGCCATTCCGCTTGACGGTGGACCTGCCGATCTGGCGCGAGCTCCTGGTGACCGGCCTGCCGCTCGCCGGCTCGCGGGTAATCCTCACCGTCATTCTGCGCGGCGACGTCCTGCTGCTCTCCTTGCTCGCGACCGACGTCGCGGTGGGCCTCTACGGCGTGCCGAGCAAGATGTTCGAGATCCTGTCCACCCTGGCGGTCCTGTTCAACGGCATGCTCATGCCGATGCTGGTCACGGCACTCGAGCGCGACGACAAAATCACAACCGACAGTACGGCCGGCCACGCGTTCACCGCCATGCTGGTGTTCGGTGCCGGCGTCATCGCCGTCTTCGCGGCCTTTCCCGCCGAGGTCCTGACGATCGTGGCCGGCCCGGCCTTCGCGGCGGCTGCGCATGCGCTCACCCTGATCGCCGTGGCGATCGCCGCGAACGCGGTGGCGCAGGTTGCGCGGCACATGCTGACCGCGATGAACCGGCAGCGCGATGCGCTGGTGGTGGACAGTGTCGGCTTCGCGGTGGCGCTGACCAGCTACTTCACGCTCATCCCGCTCTACTCCTATCTCGGCGCCGCCATCGGCACGGCCGTGACCGAGACCACCTTGTGCGTCGGGCTGCTCCTGGCGGTGCGTCGCCTGGGCTTCCGCCCGCCTCTGCTCGCATCGGTCATCAAGCTCGTCGGGATCTGCATCGCCACGACCTTCGTCATGCTGGCGCTCGCCAGGTTCGGGATCGCCTGGCCGCTGGCGATGGTGGTGGGCGGCATCCTGTTCTTCGGCCTGGTCGTTGCGACCGGCGCGGCACCGCCCGCCTACGTGAACGCGCTGCTCAAGCGAAAGAAGCCGCGGCCGGTCTGATCAGCGGCCGGACTTCCTGCCCAGCACCTGGCGAAGCATTTGCCCGTACAGGCTGGTGTTGCCGCTGCGGAAGCGGATGTCACCCTCCGCGGCCAGCCGCTGGCGTTCCTCGGCCTTGAAGGCGCGCCAGGCGGCGACTTCCTTTGCGAGCTGGGCCGGGAGCGTCGCGTAGCCTCCTTCGCCTGCCGGCAATGGAGCGTAGCCCAGCCGCTTCATCGCCGGCCGGGCGACCAGCTCGATGAGCCGGATCTGGCTGATCTTCAGCTTCTTCCGGTAAGCGTCGATGGACGCCGTGTTCACCGGCCGGAAGACGCCCTCCTTGTAGGCCTGGTCCTTGAACATCACGTCGCGCGAACGGTGGAAGTCCAGCATCGCCGGGTCGTACGGCTCGCCCACCACCGTGCAGACCTTGCGCACCCAGGTCTCCGGGTCCTGCACCAGATCCTCGTAGCGCAGTTCCAGATAGTTGCCTGGATGGGCCTTGCCGCCCGTGGCGAAGCGATGCGCGGCCTCCACGTCGATCCGCCACTTGATCGCCGCCGTGATGACGTCCTTGGACGTGCGCGGCAGCTCGACCCGGGAGGCTACGTTCGCTCGCGGATCGCGCACCAGATGGATGATCCGCGCATCGGGGAACATCGCGAGGATCGCGTCGAGATGGCGCACGTTCCAGGGCGTCTTGTCGCCGAAGCGCTCCTTGCCCCGCAGCCGGGCATAGGTCTGCATCAGCTTGAGGAAGAACAGCGGATAAGTGGGCTCCGCCGCCTCCTTTATCTCCGCGCAGACCGCGGCCAGCACCTCGTCCAGACCGTTCCAGTTGTGGAAGTGATCCATGTTCGGCAGGCGGTCGAAGAAGGCGTCGATGGCACCCGGCGCCTTCAGGTCGGGCACTTCGTCCCGGACCTTCACGATGATGTCGAAATAGATGATCTCGTCCGCGACCCCGATGCGCGGATGCGCGTCCAGGATCCGCTGGAACAAGGTCGTTCCGGATCTGGGCGCGCCCACGACGAAGATGGGCGCAACATCGGCGAAGACCGGCTCGACCACTGACATTCCTCGGGCTTTCCCTGGCCGCTCCCGGGCGGCGCTCGTTCCGCGGGTCATTTACCGCGTAGCCGGCGGCACGACGAGGCACGGCACGGACACAATCGGCAAGCAGCGCATGTTCGTCGCACTGGAGGGCAGCCCGGCGTGGTTTCCCGACCGGTGACGACACGCCGCGCATCAGATCGGCACCTGCTTCCAAGCGGCGGTGCAGCCCTTATATATCAGATGAAAGAGAGGCTGCGTTGACCCCTAAATCGGCCGGACCTTCCAGCACGGGCGATCCGGCCGCGGATCGCCAGGAGTATCCCGTTGCCCGCGGCACGAGACGGCCCAGTGCTGCCGTGGCCATCCATGCGGCGCTGTGGGACGAGATCGTGTCGCTGGCCCGTATTCCGGGCAGCCCCGTCAGCGAGCGGGCGATCGCTGAGCAGTTCGGCGTGAGCCGCACGCCGGTGCGGGAAGCGCTGCTGCGGCTGGCGAGCGAAGGGCTGATCGACCTCGTGCCGCAGATCGGCACGTTCGTGGCGCGCATCGCGCTGGACCAGTTGCCCGAGGCGATCCTCGTGCGTCAGGCACTCGAGGAGACGACGGCAAGGCTGGCGGCCGAGCGGGCCCTGCCGGCCCACCTGCAGGCGATGAGCCAGGCGATCGACCGCCAGCAGGCCGCGTCCGCCGCCTCGGACATCGAGCAGTTCCATGCCGCCGACGAGGAACTGCACCTGCGCATCGCGGAGGCGTGCGGCCACCCGGGGATCTGGCGGCTGGTCCGCCAGGCGAAGGTCCAGCTCGACCGCTACCGGCGGGCCACCCTGCCCCAGATCGGCCGCCTGCCCAAGGTCATGGAGCAGCATCTCGGGATCGTGGATTCGATCCGCGCCCATGACCCGGAACGGGCGGCACGGCTGATGCGCGAGCATGTCGGTGCCCTGGTGGTCGATCTCGCCGCGATCCGTGCGCTGCACCCGGACTGGTTCACCGAGCGTTCCTGACGCCCTCGCGCGGACGGCCGTGGCGGAACGGATCAGCCGGCCGGCGTCACCAGGCTCGGATCGGGCTCCAGCAGACGATGCAGGTGCACCACGAAGTAGCGGACCTGCGCATTGTCGATCGTGGCCTGCGCCTTTGCTCGCCACGCCTTCTCGGCCTCGGCGTAGTTCGGGTAGACGCCGACGATGTCGAGCTTCGAGAGGTCGGCGAATTCCACCTTGGACGGGTCGGTGAGTTCGCCGCCGAATACCAGGTGCAAGAGTTGCTTGGTCATCCATTCCATCCGGGGCCGGATATCGAGATCGAGCTGCTGCCGGACTGCCTGCCGGTCGGTGGAATGAGAACCGCCTCTTGTCCGCGCAGCGACCCGCGCTCGCTGCTCAATCGAGCGATGCGTCGGGACGTTCCATCACGCGATGAAACATGGGGAGTTCCACCTGCCAGCGTCCGGACCGGTTCCGGTGAAAGCCGCTGAGCATGGCTTCGACCGTCACCTCGGCGCCGCCCTTCGTGCGCACGCACATCAGCACGCGCGGGCCCTCGATCTCGCGGACACGGCCGGTCCAGGTGGATCCGGCTTCGACCGGCGCCTGACCTGCGGTCTGGCAGACGGGCAATACCGTGATTTCGTCATCGAGCAGCAGTCTGCTCATCGGACCCCCAACCGCCCTTTTGTTCACCCGCGACGCTACCGCAAGCAGCGGACCAAGTCACGTGGCCAAATGCGCGCAACTCTCTGGCGATATAGATGATCACTAGCTGAACGTTTCTCCACAACGTGAGGCCAGTAAAATGGTAGTCACGACAGCCTGCTTGGCAGGTTCAACAACGAGTGAACGGAAAGCAACAGCTGCTGCGGCTGACGAATACTCATATGGCGATGGTCGTCGCCTCCTTGTGCGCCACAGGCATGCTCCGCTGGTCCATCCATCATGTGGAGGTGTCACGGTCATGCCTGGGCCACCCTCCGTCCCGCTGGACGTCGATGCCAGCGGTGATGACGCCACGGGACCAGGGGCCGGCCTGTCCTCATCGTTTGCGGCGCGCTGACAGATCGGCTAACTCCGTTGCGCCGCCGGGCCGGATCCCTAGCTCAACGGTAGAGCGTCCGACTTTTAATCGGCCGGTTCCGGGTTCGAATCCCGGGGGATCCACCAGACGAGACACCACCTCCCGATCGTGACCGGCAGCGGAAGCCCCGTGCGGCTGTCGTCCTGTCGACATTGACGCCCGCTTTCAGCTCGGCGGCCCTACCTTGCATTACCCCAGGCTGGATCCCCGCGGGCCGGTTGTGTCGGCCCGCGCCTGGCACCTGTGCATGAGCAGGGCGAGCCCGATAGGGCAGTCCGATCCGTCCAGGAATGAACACTCCGGTTGGCCGCGCATGAACGTACAACCATAGGTTCAAACCGGCTTGCTGAGGACGATATTCATTCCATGAACCGGATGCAATGAAATGCTCAGCATCCTACGGGATCTTTAACCAAGATTAAAACTCAGTCACGTCTGAAGATCGGTCGCCTCAGGCAGTTTACTCGCCGCGAAACTTCATGGCAGGTTGTGTGGAAGAAGAAGCGCCTCAATCATTTTGCATGCGAGGTCGCTGGTTCGTTGACCAGAAATACTGGCCCGGCCTGATCTAGCACGGCATGTCTTGTTCCAGTCCTGGGGGGGACATTATGAGGTTTGCCAAGGTGACCGCACTTGGTGCGGCCGCGATGCTCGCCTTCTGCGTGGCGACGACCGCTGTTCCGTCTGATTCCTGGGCGGTCCGCAACGACCAGGCTACCTGGCCGGTGGCCCAGAGCGGCTGGCGCTACAACCTCACCGTCATGCGCGAACAGGCGAAGACCAGTTCAGCCAAGGCCGCGCAATACGCCGGCTACCTGACGAAGCTCGACGTCGACGATGCCTATGTGGTCGCGTATGCGGCGGCGCTGGCGGCCAAGTTCGGCGGGACACCCCCGACCGAACCGCCAGTCACCCCACCTTCCAATGGCGGCACTGGCGAAACTCCGCCGACCGAACCGACCGATCCGCCTGACAACGGTGGCAATACCGGCGCCCGCAAGCATGTCTACCAGGGCTTCCGCTACAACAAGATGCCGAACTTTGCCGGCTGCGGTCTGAGTTCGCTCAAGATCTTCTATGAGGGCGAGTTGTTCGGCGGCAAGTCCAAGAGCCAGCCCAACATCAGCCAGCTCAAGAACGTCATCGTTCCGCAGATCCTCAAGAAGAAGTGGGACTATGTCGTCATCGACATCGAGGTGTGGGACGAGATCACCGAGATGGACAAGCTCATCCTCGCGATGAAGACCATCCGGGACGGCGTCCGCGCCGGCGGCGGCACTTCCAAGCTCGGCTACTACATGATGCTGCCGGAGAAGAACTGGCTGGCCCCCGTGCAGAACAGCGCCACCAAGACCTCGAAGTGGCGGGCCAATAACGACAAGTTGAAGCGTCTGGCCGACGAGGTGGATATCATCTTCCCCTCGCTCTACACGCTCTACGACAACCAGGGCGACTGGATCAAATACGCCAAGGCCAACATTGCCGAGGCGCGCCGCTACGGCAAGCCGGTGATGCCCTTCATCTGGCCGCAGATCCATAACTGGAACAAGGAGGACGGCCAGAAGTACATGTCGGCCTCCTTCTGGAAGACCCAGCTCGAGGTGACGTTCGATCTGAGCGATGCCGTCATCATCTGGGGCTCGATGACCACAGTGAAGGGCAGTCGCGGCTGGGACACCTGGCGGAGCGGCATGCCATGGTGGGAGGTCACCAAGTCCTTCAACCGGTCTAACGCGAAGGCCGAGTTCAGCGGCTGCAACGCCTGATCTTTCCGGTCCGCCGCTGAAAAGTGCCCCGCCGCAAGGCGCGGCATTCTCATTTCTTGCGACAGCCAAGGGGCGATCGGGCCTCCGGTTCCACCCAACAGACCTTACGGGCATGCCATCCTGGCCTCTTCTCTGGCCTCGATCTTCCTGACGACAGTCCTATTTCATCCACCTTCGATGATCATCATCCGCCGCCTGCCGCGGAGCGTTTGCGCGCACGGCCCCTGCCCGGCACGGCACCGTTGCACGGCCCCCTGGTTCTGGCAGCATGATGAGCCATGACACCACCCGAGGGTGTTGGGCGACGCACGGGGAGATGCAGATGACGGACCGCCCTGTTCGGGACTTGATCGAGCGAGACCGGCTGGTCAGCGCGGGACCCGACGACACGGTCGAGGCCGCCGTCCGGCGCATGGCCGAGAACAAGTGCGGGTGCATCCTGGTACTCGAGGGTGACCGTCTGGTCGGCATCTTCACCGAACGCGACCTCGTCCTGCGAGTGGCCGGCGCCGGCAAGGACCTGCCCGGCACACGGCTGGTGGAGGTCATGACGCCCGAGCCGGACACGATCGAAGCCGACCGGCCGGTCCAGGACGCCGTCCGCAGGATGGACGAGCTGAGCTATCGCTACCTGCCGGTCACCGAGGGCGGCCGGGTCATCGGCGTCCTCAGCATGCGCAACCTGCCTTTCGGCACCCTGCTCGGGATGCAGTGGGAGCTTGACGAGCGGCAGGCGGTTGCCGAGCGTCTCTGGTAGGCCGGTTCACCTCCGCGCGTCACGCCATCGGGTTGATTACCCGGAAGAATTGCCCCTACCCTGCAGCCCGTTGTGATCGCCGAGGGGATCCGCGTTGGCCGAGCCCAAGGCATCGTCGAGCGAGCATGCGTTCTTGGCCGGCGGCGGCGAGGCCGCCAGACGTATCGCCGCTCTCGACTGGTCCGCCACCGCGCTGGGGCCGATCGACATCTGGCCGGCTTCCCTGCGGATCGTGCTGGGCGTCGTGCTGAACTCCGGGTTTCCGAGCTTCCTCGCCTGGGGGCCGGGCCTGCTCAGCTTCTACAACGACGCCTACTGCCCGTTCCTGGCGGGCAAGCCTGAGGCCCTGGGCCGCCCCTTCCCGGAGGTGTGGCCGGAGATCTGGCCGGCGGTGGGGCCGATCGCCCACGCCTCCATGAGCGGCCAGGCGAGCTTCCACGAGAACCTTTCGCTCGTCATGGACCGGGGCAAGGGTCCCGAGCCCAGCTGGTGGACCTTCTCCTACTCGCCGGTACGCGACGAGAACGGTGCGGTGGGCGGTGTTCTGTGCAACGTGCACGAGACGACCGCCACGGTGGTGGCGCAGGAGCGCCTGCGGTTCCTGGTCTCCCTGGCGGATGCGCTGCGTTCGGCCACATCAGCCCAAGGCATCGCGCTGGTGGCCGCCGGGGCCATCGGCCAGTACCTCAGGGCCGGCCGCGCCGGATATGGCGAGATCGATCCCAGCGGCGAGATCGTCTCGGTCACCCATGACTGGACCGCCGGTGCCATGGCCTCGCTGGCGGGCCAGGCACGGATCCTGGATGCGTTCGGCCCGGCCATCATCGCCGAGCTGCGCAGCGGCCATACGCTCGTGATCGAGGACTGCCGCACCGATCCGCGCACGGCCGACCCACGCTACCTGCCGACCTGGGACAGTATTGGCACCCGCTCGCTGATCGTGGTGCCCCTGCTCCGTGACCGGCACCTCGGCGCGATCCTCTACGTTCATGCCGAGGCGCCTCGGCGCTGGACCGACGTGGAGGTCACCCTCGTCGAGGACGTGGCACTGCGGACCTGGAGCGCCTATGCGCACGCCCAGGCTGAAGAAGCGTTGCGCAGCCAGGAGCAGCAACTGCAGGCGGCCATCAACGCGGCCGATCTCGGCACTTGGGAGGTCGACCTTGTCTCGGGCGCGTCCGCGCGGTCGCTGCGCCACGACCAGATGTTCGGCTACACCGAACGGCAGGCCAAATGGTCGCCGGACATGCTTCGCCGCCACGTGGTCGAGGCGGACTTGCCGGTCGTCGAGGCCGGGCTCGAGACCGGCCTGCGAACCGGCGTGATCCAGTACGAGGCGCGCGTCCGCCAGCCCGACGGCTCGATCCGCTGGATCGCCCCGCTCGGCCGGGCCATCCTGGACGACGCGGGACGTGCGATCCGCATGGTGGGCGTGGTCCAGGACGTGACCGAGCGCAAGGAGGCCGAGCAGGCGATCCAGGCGAGCGAAGAGCGCTTCCGGATGCTCGTGGATTCGATTGACGACGTTTTCTACGTCACCGATCTCGACCGCAACCAGCTGCTCTATCTGAGCCCGGCCTATGAGCGGATCTGGGGCAGGCCCGCAGCCGCGGTCGAGGCCGACCTCGGACGGTTCTTGGAGACCGTCCATCCGGACGACCGCGACCTCCTGGTCCGCTGCAAGCCGCAGCAGGTGGCCGGGGAGCCCACCTCACTGGACTACCGGATCATCCGGCCCGATGGGGAGGTGCGCTGGATCCACGACCGCAGCTTCCCCGTCCACGATGCGAGCGGCGGGCGTCGCGCAGCGGGGCTGGCCACCGACGTGACCGAGCGCAGAGCGGCCGAGCGGCGCTTGCGTGAAAGCGAGGGCCGCCTGCGGCGAGCCCACGAAGCCGGGGGGATCGGCGACTGGAGCTGGGACATCGCGACCAATGGCCTGACCCTGTCCGACCAGTTTCCCAGGATGCTGGGGCTGCAGGCCCAGCATCTGCCACGGACCCTGGCCGCGTTCATGGCCCTGATCGTTCCTGCTGACCAGGCGCGGGTTGCAGCCGAACTGGCACCACTGCTGGCGGGGGAAGCGCAGCGTCTTGAGACCGAGTTCCGGGTCGTGCACCCCGATGGCCAGCAGCGCTGGCTGGTCTGCACGGCACAGAGCGAAGGAAGGCTGGCGGACGGCCGGCCGAAGCGGATCGTCGGCGTCGGCCACGACATCACCCAACGCCATCAGGCGCAGGCGGCGCTGCGCGAGAGCGAGGAACGGCTTCGCCTGGGCCTGGCGGCGGGGCAGATGGCGACGTGGGAATACGACCTGGCAAGTGGGACGGTCGCCCGCTCGCCGAACGCTGTGGAGTTGCTGGGCCACGGCACGACCGTGGGCGACTTCCGGAGCCGGATGCCCGCCGGGGATCGGGAGGCGGACCGGGCGCGGCTCGATGCTGCCCTTGCCAGTGAATCCGCCCATTACGAAAGCGAGTTCAGGTACCGCCATCCGTCCGGCCGCTGGATGTGGCTGCAGGTCCAGGGCAGCGTGGTTCGTGACGATCTGGGGCGGCCCTGCCGGATCTATGGTGTCTGCGTCGACATCACGGCCCGCAAGGAAGCCGAATTGGCCCTGCAGGAACTGAACGCGACGCTGGAGGCGCAGGTCGAGCTGCGCACCCGCGAGCGCGACCGGGTCTGGCAGGCCTCGCGCGACCTGATGTGCGTGGCCCGGCCGGATGGCATCCTGCAGAACGTGAATCCTGCCTGGAGCCGGATGCTGGGCTGGCACGAAGACGAGTTGATCGGCCGCCACGCTGCGGCGTTCCGTCATCCGGACGACGCCGGGCGCCTCATGGAGGACCTTGCAAGGCTGACCTCAGGCGGCGACGAGACGACCTGCGAGGCCCGCTACCTCCATCGCGACGGCAGTTCCCGCTGGATCTCCTGGTCCTGCGAGCAGCTGGACGGCCGCATCTACTGTGTCGGGCGGGATGTCACCGAGGAGAAGATGCGGGCCTTTGCCCTGGCCGAGAGCGAGCGGCGCTTTCGCGCGATCTTCGACACCGCCCTGCAGTTCATGGCGCTGCTGGATCTGGATGGCACGGTGCTGGAGGTCAACCGGACCGCCATGCAGTGGAGCCGGATCGAGCCAGGTGACATCGTGGACAGGCCGTTCTGGCTGGCGCCCCCGATGCGCGACAATCTCCAACTGCAGATGGCGATCCGCCGGTCGATCCAGCGCGCGGCCGCTGGCGAGGTGGTGCGCGAGCAGCACGAGATGCGCGGTGCCGGCGATGTGGTGGCGACCGTGGACTTCTCCTTGAAGCCCGTGCCCGACGAGCATGGCCGACCAGTCGGGCTCGTGGCGGAAGGGCGCGATATCACAGACCTCAAGAACGCGCAGGAACAGTTGCGGCAGGCCCAGAAGATGGAGGCGGTGGGCCAGCTGACGGGCGGCATCGCCCATGACTTCAACAACCTTCTCCACGCCATCCAGGGCAGCCTGGAACTGATCCGCCGCAAGCCGGACGACACCGAGCGGGTGGCCCGATGGGCCGAGAACGCCCTGAAGGTCTCCGAGCGCGGCGCCAAGCTGACCGGGCGGCTGCTGACCTTCTCCCGCTCCCAGCGCCTGCAGCTGAAACCGGTGGCGGCCGGAGAGCTGATCGCAGGCCTGGGTGATCTGCTTCCGCACACGCTCGGCCGGATGATCCAGGTCGACCTCGATCTCGACGCGCTCGACGTGGTGGTGCTGGCGGATCCGACCCAGCTCGAGATGGCCGTGCTCAACCTGGCGATCAATGCCAGGGACGCCATGCAGGGCGGCGGCCGCCTTCGGATCGGGACCCGGCTGCGGCACATCGAGCAGGATCCGGCACTGGCGGCGGGCGACTACCTGGAGATCACCGTCGCGGACAACGGCACAGGAATGTCGGCGGACGTCGCCAGCCGCGCCTTCGACCCGTTCTTCACCACCAAGGGAGTCGGCAAGGGCACCGGCCTCGGCCTGAGCCAGGTCTACGCCTTCGCCCTGCAGGCTGGCGGCACGGTGAGGCTGGCATCGGTGCCCGGCCACGGCACCACCGTCACCATCTTCCTGCGCCGGGCGGACGACGCGACGGTTGCCTCAGGCGGCGAGGTCGCGAAGGAGGTGGCGCCACCTCCCGGCCGACGGGCCCGGATCATGATCGTGGACGACGACGAGGATGTCCGCCGCATCCTGGCGGAAACGCTGACCGCCCTGGGCTATCGGGTCGACGAGGCCAAGGATGGCGCCGATGCGCTCGACCTGTTGAAGTCGGTCGGGCCCGACCTGCTCATTCTCGACTTCGCCATGCCCGGCATGAACGGGGCCGACGTGGCCAGGGCTGCGAGGTCGCTGCGTCCCGATCTTCCGATCGTGTTCGCGACCGGCTATGCCGAGACTGCCGCCATTGACGCGGTCGCCGGCGCTTCGCAGCTGATGCTCCGCAAGCCGTTCGGGCTGCATGAGCTGGAAGCCGTCGTCATGGCGGCCCTCGACCTGACGACCGGGCAGCAGGTCACGGGCGGTCCGTCCGACGACGCACCGGCCTCGTGACGGCCGCGGTATGGCTGGCCTAGCGGATGCGCATGGCGTACTGAACGTGTAGATATACATATCCTGCAGTGCATGCGGGGAGGATTTGGACGTGGGCGAGGAACCGGCGACAGCCGCAACGGCGGACATCCCCTTCGAGCGCGACGTGTTCATGCGGACGTTGTTGCGGGAGCTGGCCGGCACGCTCCAGGATGTCGTCGGGCTCGACGAAGCCTCGGGTTATATCAGCGTTGTCGGTTCGGCGGTCGGGAAGAAGCTGGACCAGACCTACCGGACGGCCCTGAAGGTCGACCACCTCTCGCGCCAGCAGGTCGGCGAGGTGCTCGTCGACCTGAAGCAGCGCATTCAGGGCGACTTCCGGATCGTGGAAGAACAGGAGGATCGCCTTGTCCTGGCGAGCCGGACCTGCCCGTTCGGCGAGTATGTCCGGGGCAGGCCGTCCTTGTGCATGATGACCTCGAATGTGTTCGGGTATATCGCCGCCGAGAACCTGGGCTATGCGAGGGTGCAGATCGACGAGGCGATTGCCCGCGGCGATGGTGGTTGCCGGGTCACCGTGTTCCTCACGCCTGCCGAGCGGCCGGACGGAGCGCGAGAGTATTTCCGCCAGGACGAGCTGCTACGGTCCTGACATGGAGGGACTGGCACGGCTCATCCGGGACCCGGTCATCCTCGTCGATCGGCATGGTGGCCTGCTGGACATGAACCAGCCGGCAGCGGCGATGGTCGGCTGGCTGGTGCCCAGCCCGCCCGGTGACCTGTTCCAGTCCATTCAGGGCTTGCGCGATCTCCTGCGTCTGGCTTCCGGGACGGCCGAGCCTGTGATCGGCGGCCTGCAGGTGCCGACCAGGGAGGGCGAGAGCAACCGGTTCCGCGCCCGCGCCGTGGTCAACAGCCGCCTGGAAGGTCAACTCACCTTCGCCGTGCAGCTGCTGGACACTGCGCAAGACAAGTTCTCGATCCTCTCGCGTCGGATCGAGGAGCTGAACAGCGAGATCGTGGCCCGCCGTGCCGCCCAGGCACGGCTCGAGGAGACGCTCGCCCATAACACCGTCCTGTACCAGGAATTGCAGCACCGGGTGAAGAACCACCTGCAGATGATGCTGGGCCTGTTCGCGACCGCCCGTCGCGAAACCGCGGATCTGTCGACAAAGGGGCTGATCGAGAAGCTTGAGCTGAAGCTGCTGACCATCTTCGAGGCGCAGCAGCTCATGTACAGGACCGACGCGCCAACCGGCGTCGATGCGACTGACCTGCTCCAGGCAATGGCTCGCATCTTCCAGCTCCCGGCCGGCGAGACCACTCGGATCGTCACCCGGGCCGATCCGCTGGACATTCCGAACGACGCCGTGTTCCCGCTGGCCCTCGTCATCTGCGAGCTCGTCTCGAACGCCATCACCCATGGAGCACCAGCCGGCAGCGGCCATGTCGAGCTGTCGCTGCAACGGATCGAAGGGGGCTACCAGCTGATGGTGCAGGATGACGGACCCGGCTTCGTCGCGCCGGCAGGCAGACGGCGCTCGTCCGGGCTGGGGCTGGTCCGGGGGCTCTGCCGGCAGCTGGGCGCCGAGCTCGACATCCCTCGCGCAGAAGGAGGACTTGCGATTGTACGGTTCTCTGGCCAGACCTGACGCCTTGGCCCCGGCAATGGGTTGGACGTCCGGCGGACGCGACCCGACCGATCCGGGGGATGGGACCGAGGACACGGACGGCCACCCTGGTTGCGGACCGGGCTTCACGAGGATCCTGGTCGTCGAGGACAACTGGCTGATCGCCACGGAGCTCGAAGCGGCACTGATGGATGCGGGCTACGAGGTCGTGGGCCTCGCCACGAGCGCGGACCAGGCCGTGCAGCTCTGCAGCGACGAGCACCCGGACCTCGTGCTCATGGACATCAGGCTGCGGGGCGAGCGCGACGGCGTGGACGCGGCCGTCGAGGTCCGCCGGCGCTTCGACATCCCGACGGTCTTCCTAACGGCGCATGGCGAGCCGGAAACCCGGCAGCGTGCCGATGCAGCCCGGCCCCTGGACTGGATCCTCAAGCCGATCTCGAGCCCCGATCTGATCCGGCGGCTGGCACGGATCGGCAAGTCCTGACGTCGCGGACCGGCGCCGCCGTGAGGCCGCGTCGCTTCAACGGTTCGTCGCCATGGGTTTCAGCCCACGCCTTCGTACGAGGCGGCCGCGGCGCGATGCATGGTGCGGATCGCAATCTTGGACAGCAGCTCGCTGGCTTCCCTGCTGTCGCGCAGGGCCAGACCCAGCAAGTGCCGGTCGTTCTTGCGCTTGAGGATGTCGGCAATCGGCACCGCACTGCCATAGGCAGCCGCCTGGTAGTGCAGGCTGCGCTGGGCGACCGCGGTCAGCCCCGCGTCGCGCACGTCCGGGTCCGATGTCTGCGTGATCATGTCGTCGCCAAGGCCGATGATGACCTGCATGGCCGCGGACGAGGCGTGGTCCGGCTCGTGCCCGATCTCGGTCAGGATCTGGTCCAGCATGTGCCGCCGCTGCAGGCACTGCTCCTGGTACTTCTCCAGGGCGCTCTTGAGGTCCTTGTGCGCCGTCGCGAGCAGCAGACGCGGGAGAGCCTGGGAGAGCTCCGTCTCGGCACCATACAGATCCTCCAATTGCTGGAGGTAGAGCTGTTCCAACGTGTGAATCATCAAGACCAAGTGTCCTTCAAATTGGTCGCCGCGGCAACACGCCGTGGCGACGGATGGATCCCGCCTGCTTGGCATGGCGGGCGAATGGGGGGATGCTCCATCGCCCGTCAGGACGAGGTTGGCACCACCGTGACCTCGACCGTCATCGCCTCGAGCGCGTCCGACGTGCCGACGAAGCTGCCCGAGACCGGCATGATCTGCCTGATGTCCCGGCCGACGGCGACCGGAACCAGGTTCCAGCCGCCGACGACCCGGTTGGTCGGATCGAACGTGATCCAGCCGGCGCCGGGCAGGTAGACTTCCGCCCACGCATGGGTGGATCCGCCCCCCGATGAACCGATCGACTGCGCGTCGGGGCTGTACAGATAGCCGGAGACGATCCGGGCGCCGAAGCCCAGGCTGCGGACCGCCTCGGCAAACAGGACCGCGAAGTCCCGACACGAGCCCCATCCTCGATCCAGCGTCTGTACCGGCGCCTGCGTCCCCTCGTCATCCCGGCTCTGGTAGGAGATCTGGGTGGAAACGCCGGCACTCAGGTCCTTCAGAAGCGACAGCGTGTCGGTGGGGACGCTTCGGATGAAGCCCGCCGCCCATGCACGCAGCCGCCCGTCCGGATCCGGGTATTGCTGCACCGTCATCGCCCCGAGATCCGTCCACTCGGCTTCCTCGTAGGTGAACGGATAGAAGTGCGCCGACGCGGCGACGTCGAAGACCGGCCAGGCGGCTGCCCGCAGCTCCAGTTCAACCCGGCTCTCGATGACCAGCAGGTCGCTCGAGCCCTGGAAGTTCGCTGTCGCCACGCTGTTGCCGAACACGTCTTGCGCCCAGGTCACCGGAGCCGGTGGGGTCACGGTCACCTCCACCGACTTCAAACGCAGGTCCCGTGTTTCCCGCGGCCGCAGCATCAGCCTGTGCGGGCCCAGCCAGACCTTCTGGCTGTAGTGGTATGTGGTCCGATGGCGAATCGCGAGGATGACGAACTGCCGCTCCATCGGCTCAGATGGCGGTCCCTGCAGGCCGCATGTCCGCCAGGACAAGCTGCCGATGCCCTCGCAGAACGAGCGGCCGGACGCTCAAGTGAGTTGTGCATGATAATGAAGAACGCTCTGTGCAGCAATGTGCAAACAGCGAAAAGACTCCGCAACGACGAAAACAAATATATCACACTTGATCATGGGGCGTATGACTATCATTTCGATGAAGGTCAAGGCGACGTTCATCGATTGTCTCGTCCGCCGATCGAGGTCGGCAGGCCAGGAGTCCATGGCGCCGTTTGACGGTGACGGCTCACAGTTCTCGTGAGTTCGTCATGCCTACCAAGACAGGATCTTTTATGACTACTGGAACCGTCAAGTGGTTCAACTCTCAAAAGGGCTTCGGCTTCATCACGCCGGATGAGGGCGGCAACGACGCCTTCGTTCATATCAGCGCCGTGCAGAGTTCGAACATTGGCGACCTGCATGAAGGCCAGAAGATCGAGTACGAACTCGTGAAGGACCGCCGGACCGGCAAGGTCTCGGCCGTCAATCTCAGCTTTCCTGCCTGACCGCATGTCTTTCGCCGGGCCTGTCCCGGCCGGCCTTGCCGGCTAGCGCCGATCGCCCAAGGCAGCCGCTTCCAAAGCGGTTGACCGGCCGACGGGAATGCACCGGTAGCGCCGACCGACGCTAAGCCCGGCATCGAACAATGGCCCCGCACCTCATCGAGGTGCGGGGTTTTTGTTGTTCCGGATGACAAAAAGACCGAGCGCAGATTGGCACAGGACCGAGCTGATCCTCATTCCCCTCAGCAATGGGCGGCCACCCCGTCTGAGGGCGAGCTACTTGATCCACGCTTTCAGATGGGCTGCAGAATCAGGCACTCGATCATGACTTGAACTCCACCAGTGCCCGGAGCGCAGGCATGACCTCGTGTGCATCGGCAAAGGTTGCGCGTTCAGCACGGTTGATCATTGCCGCGTACAGCCCCTTAGGAGACTGCCGCGAAACCCTGGCCTTGGCCGTGCTGCTGTGATTCGATCCTGGTGAAGCAGGATGGGGGCGTCCGATGGTGCGCAAGGCGGTGGGTCAGGTGAGCCTGGTGGAAGCGCTGCTGCCGGCGGCCTTTGGCAG
>NZ_DATAGQ010000241.1:0-34594 GCF_036263595.1 Geminicoccus sp.
GATCGAGGCGGTCGAGCGCGGCGAGGAGGCGGTGGTCTCCAAGACGGCGCACGTCAAGGAGGAGATCGCGATCCGCAAGGACGTCGAGACCCATACCGAGACCGTGCACGACACCGTGCGCTCGACCGAGGTCGAGGTCGACGACGACCGCACCGGCCTGGCCGGCACCGATCCGGCCCTGCGCCGCGACCGCGACGTGATCTGATGGCAACGGGAGCCGCCCGGACAGGGCGGCTCCCGTCTGCTCCTGCACTTCCTTAGGCTTGCCGGTCAGACGGTGACGGAGGGAAGACAGCCCGGCCCGATCGGCTCGAAGCTCTTGTAGCCCAGGATGAACTCCTGGTGGCCGAGATCCTCCGAGCGGGTCTTTTCACCCCGGCCGACCGACAGGATCAGGTCGAAGATCTCCTGCCCGACATCGTCGAGGCTCGCCTTGCCATGCAGGATGCGCCCCGCATCGACATCCATGTCGTCGGCCATCCGGCGAAAGGTCTCGGGATTGGCGCAAATCTTGACGACCGGCGAGATGGCGGAGCCCACGACCGAACCGCGCCCGGTGACAAACAGAACGACATGGGAGCCGCAGGCGATCAGTTCGGCGATCTCAGCGTTGTCGTTGATGTTCGGGAAGCCGAAGCGAACCTCGCCGTCCGGCACCACATCCAGAAGATAGAGTCCGCCCTGCGGTGGCAGGTCGCCAGGCTTGATCAGCCCTGAGAGAGGCGAGCGCCCCGATTTGGCATAGGCGCCCATCGACTTCTCCTCGATGGTCGAGAGGCCGCCATCTGCGTTGCCGGCGGCAAACGAGCCGTAGCCCAGGGTCGCGTAATAGCGCGCGGCCTTCGCGACGCTTGCCTCCAGTACCAGGCCCAGTTCCGGCGTCACCGCCCGCTTGGCCATGATGTGCTCGCAGCCGATGAGCTCGCCGGTTTCCTCGAAGATGCAGGTGGCGCCGGCCGCGACCAGCTTGTCGAAGGCACGCCCCGCCGCAGGGTTGCCAGTTATGCCGCTGGTGCCGTCGGACCCACCGCACACGGTGCCGACCACGAGATCCTGGATTCCCATGGGCAAGGTCGGCTCGGCTGCCAGGGCCTCGACCTGCTCGGCCACCCAGCCACGGCCCTCCTGGATCGAGCTCCGGGTTCCGCCGGTAGCCTGGATGGTGATCGTCTTCACCGGCCGCCCGCTCTCGCGGATGACCTTCTCAAGCCGGTACTTGTTGAAACTCTCGCAGCCCAGCGAAACCAGCAGCACCGCCCCCACATTCGGGTGCGTCGCCAGCGCTTCCATCATGCGCTGCGCATAGTCGTTCGGAAAGCAGCCGGGGAAACCGATCACATGGACGCCCTGCTCCCGCATCGGCCAAGCGATCTCGCGGCAGACATGGTGGGCGCATTCGACCAGATACGCCACCGCGACGGTGTTGCGGATGCCCTTGCGCCCGTCCTGCCGCAGCCAGCCCCGCAAGCTGGTCGAGGAGTCAGCCATGGCACACATCAGGTTCCTCCCGTCGATGGCTTCGCATCATCCAGGGTATAGGTGGGCGTGTAGTTGCTGGCGAGGTTATGCACGTGCACGTGCTCGCCGACGGCGATGGGCTTGGTGACCGAGCCGATCGGGACGCCGTACTTGTGCACCTGCGCCCCTGGAGCCAATGGGCGGCGGGCTACCTTGTGGCCGAGCCCGATATCGGCCGTGGCTTGCACGCGCAGGCCGTCGACCTCCATGGTCTCGCCCCGCCTGATCGGCGCGATCACGACCATGATATCGTCCTGGTCGTCGAGCAGCAGCAGTCGCGGGTCCTCGTTCATCCCTGATCCAGCCCATGCGTTCGGCCGACGGCAGGCAGCCGCTCCACGGCCAGGATGGGCTACTGGCTGAACGGCAGCGACTGGCAAGGTGCCGCAATCAGCCGCTCGAGTTCGTCATCGAGCCTGACCAGCGTGATCGAGAAGCCGGCCATCTCCTGGGAGGTGAAGTAGGCGCCCATGTCGGTACGTGCCACCTCGATACCCTTGTCTGCCAGCAACGCACGCGCCTTCCGGTTCACGATCAGGAGCTCCATCTGGGTCGTGGCGCCCAGATTGTTGAGCAGCATCGCCACCCGGTCGCCCCGCTGGAACGGCAGGTCGTTCACCAGCCGATCGATCATCCTCGTGGTCAGCTCGTCGGCCGGCATCAGGGTGCTGCGCTCGACGCCGGGTTCGCCATGAACGCCCAGGCCGATCTCGATCTCGCCTTCGCCAAGCTCGAAGGTCGGCTCGCCGGTTTCCGGCAGCGAGCCGGCGCGCACGGCGACACCGATGGTCCGCACGTTCGCCTGCGCCTTGCGAACCACCGCCTCGGCCTCGTCGAGCGACTGGGCAGTGGCACAGGCGGCGCCGGCGATCTTCACCATGTAGAAGGCACCGCCGATGCCGCGGCGGTCTTCCGGCTTGTCGGTCGCGACATCGTCGGTCACCAGGACGGTTCGGACCTCGATGCCGTCCTCGGCGGACATCTCCGCCGCCATGTCGAAGTTCATCACGTCGCCGGCATAGTTGCCGTAGAGGTAGAGAACGCCCTTGCCCCGATCGACGGCCTTGGTGGCCTCGTGGATGAAGTTGGGCGGCGGCGAGGCGAAGATGTTGCCGCACACGCTGGCGTCCGCGAGGCCCTTGCCGACATAGGCCGAGTACATGGGCTCATGGCCGGATCCGCCGCCGATGAGCAGCGCCACCTTGCCTTCCTCGATGTCGGTCCGGATCAGGGCCGGCACCTCGTCCAGCTTGGCGAGCTTGCCGTGCGACGCCAGCACGAGGCCCTCGATCACCTCCGCGACGATGTTCTCGGGATCGTTGATGATCTTCTGAACCTTGGACATGTCGGCCTCAGGCGCTCGGGTCGGACTTGGGTTTGGGCGGGGACAGGTGATCCAGCACGATGAACAGGATCACGCCGGCCAGGATGACCGGGAAGCCGGAGCTGTAGAGCAGTTCGGAGAAGGGTTGGCACATCAGCACGACGCCGAGCAGGATGGCCGTCGTCGCGATACCGTACCAGGTCTGGCGCTTCATGCGGCCCTCCTGCCTTGTGCGTCGCGGATCCGTTCTCCCGACGCGGCATCGAAGGTGAAGACCTTGTCGGGCGGCAGGCGGAACCACAGCGTGTCGCCCTGCTGGAGTGGCAGGTCGAGGTCGACGACCTTGCGAAAGCGGTAGCTGGCGGCACGGATCTCGATTGCCTGGTCGCGGCCACGAAAGTCGGTGGCGTAGACGCTGCCCTCCACGAAGCCGGGCCCGGCGCTCGTCGACAGTTCCATGTCCTCCGGCCAGATGCCGACGATCAGAGGCTGGCTTGCTCGCACGCCCGGCAGGACCACCGGCAGCCCGTCGATCTCGACGCCATTGCGGCCGGAACGTGCCGGGAACTGGGCCATGGCGGGGCTCCCCACCAGCTTGCCCACGGAGGCATGATCCGGGTCGTCGATCATCTTTGGGAGTGTGGCGCACTGCAGGACCCGGCCGTTCTCGATCAGCGCCATCCGGGTCGCGATCGCGGCGGCACTCGGATAGTCGTGCGAGGCATAGATGACCGTGGCACCCGTCGACTGGTACATCGCCTTGATCTCGGTCTGCAGGCTTTCGCGCAGCTTCAGGTCGAGGGCGGAAAGTGGCTCGTCCAGGAGATAGACACGGGGCCTGCGCACCAGGGCCCGGGCGATGGCGACACGCTGCTTCTCCCCGCCGGACAACTGCTCGATGCGCCGCTCCAGGAGGTGAGCGATCCGCAGGGTCGTGGCCGCCTGCGCCACCTCCCGCTTCACCTCGTCCTCAGGGCGCCGATAGACCGGCGAGCGCAGCGGAAAGGCGATGTTGTCGAAAACCGACAGGGTCGGCAGCAGGTTGAAGCCCTCGAAGACCACGGCGACATCTCGCTCGCGGGGCGAGGTCGCCGTCACGTCGATGCCGTCCAGGAAGACGGAGCCGCTGTCGGGCTTCTCCAGGCCGGCGATGCAGCGCAACGTCGTGGTCTTGCCGGCACCGGTCGGACCCAGAAGAGCCAGTACCTCGCCCTCCTCAAGATCGAAGCTGACGTCTCGCAGCGCCTGCTTGACGCCGAAATCCTTGGACAGGCCGCGTAGGTGAAGCACGGTCATCGTTCAGGCCACCGGCAGTCGCACACCCTCGGGCGTGAAATAGAAGATCTTGGACGGGTCGAGATGCATCTGGCTGGGGACATCCTCGCCGGAGCCCGAAGGGAGGACCCCACGCCAGATCTGGCCGGACAGCTCGAAGTCGAGGAAGCGCTCCCGGCCGATCGCGTAGGAGATCGGCCTGCTCACCGGCACCGCGCCGAACTCGCCGCTTGAGGCGGGGGTAAGCGAGTGCGGCCGGATGCCGACCTTGCCGTGCTGCAGGCCGCTTTTCCGGATGGCCGCCAGATGCTGCTCCGGCACGGCGATCGGCACCTGTTCGTCACCCAGGGCCACGCCGCTTTCCGTGAACGTCGCTTCGATCAGGTTCACGCTGGGCGAGCCGATGAAGTGGGCTGCGAACTCGTCGACCGGGTCGTTGAACAATTCGGCAGGCGGGCCCGCCTGGACGATCTTGCCGTTCCGCATCAGCACGACCCGATCGGCCAGCGACATGGCCTCGCGCTGGTCGTGGGTGACGTGGATCGTGGTCATCCCCAGCTCCTTCTGGAGGTGCCGGAGTTCCCAGCGCATTTCCTCGCGGAACTGCTCGTCGATCGCCGAGAGCGGCTCGTCCAGCAGCAGCACACGTGGTTCCCGTACGACCGCGCGAGCGAGTGCCGCCTTCTGGCGCGCGCCGGGCGGGAGCGTGCCGGGGCGACGGCCGAGGATCTCGCCCAGATCGAAGATCTTGTTCATCCACGCGATCTTGCGGGTGATCTCGGCCTTGTTCTCGCCGCGGGCACGCAAGGGGAAGGCGATGTTGTCGCGGACATTCAGGTGCGGGTAGAGTGAGACGAACTGAAAGACCATGGCCACCTGACGCGCGCGTGGCGGCAGGTGCGAGACTTCGTCCTGGTCGAACAGGATCTTGCCCGAGGTCGGCTGTTCCAGGCCGGCGATGCAACGCAGCGTCGTGGTCTTGCCGCAACCCGAAGGGCCCAGCAGGACCACGAACTCACCCTGCTCGAAGGCGATCGAGATGTCGTCGACAGCGGCAACCTGGCCAAAGCGGACCGACAGATGGTCGAGGGCAACGCGGGCCATGGTCAGTCCTGCCTCCCCTGCCGGGTCAGGAGGCGCACGAAGATCAGTGAAAGCCCGGTGATGATGATCAGCATGATCACGGCAAACGCGGAGGCCTGGCCCGTATAGAAATGGCTGAATGCGATCTTGCCCAGGCGGAACGCGACCGTCTCGGTGTCCGAGCCGGGGCCGCCGCCGGTCATCGCGAAGAACAGGTCGGACTGCTTGAAAGCGTCGATCAGGCGCAGCAGGAAGGCGATCAGCAGGATCGGCATCGACATCGGCAGGGTCACACGGGTGAACCGGAAGAAGGGTGAGGCCCCGTCGATCTCAGCCGCTTCGTTGATGTCGGTGGGAATGCCGCGAAAGGCGGCCGTGGCCAGCAGGATCACGAAGGGTGTCCACATCCACGCGTCGGCGATCACCACGGCCCAGAGCGCATTGGTGGGCACACCCAGCCAGTCGATCTTCTCCAGGCCGACCAGGGTGATGAGATAGTTCATCACGCCCCATTCCGAGTTGAACATGTAGCGCCAGAGAAAGCCCACCACGATCGGGCAGACCATCATCGGCAGCATGGCGACCGTGAAGAGCAGGTCGCGGCCCTTGAAGTTGCGTTGGAACGCATAGGCGACCGCGACGCCGATGATGAACTGCACGACCACCGTGGCCAGCACGAACTGGCCCGTGAAGACGAAGCGCTCCCAGATCGACCCGTTGGACAGAATCCGGACATAGTTGTCGATCCCGATGAAGGGCGAACCCTTGTCGGGATTCAGGATCGAGAAGCGAAGGGTCGAATAGTAGAGCAGCGAGACGAACGGATAGGCCACCATCAGCAAGAGGACGCCCAGGGCCGGCAGCACGAACAGGCCGCAGATCGTGCGATCGGACACGGCTTTTGGAACGGCCCTTGCCGGTGCCTGGGGAATATCGATCGCCTGCCTCATGTCCGTGCCCTCCCCAGGACGCCGAAGGTCATGCCCATCAAGAGGTACTTTCGGATCAGCCAGAAGAAGATCACGACGGGGATCACCAGGACGACGCCGGCCGCGCAGATCTGCGCCCACTCGATGCCCGTGGCACCGGACGCCGAGGAGATCTTCACCGGCAGGGTCTTGGCCTGGGTCGTGGCGAGGATCGTGGAGAAGGCGAACTCGTTCCACGCGAAGATGAAGCAGAAGCCAGCAGTGGCGGCGATGCCGCCGCGAACCATCGGCAGGACCAGGTTCCAAAAGGCGTATAGGCGGGTATAGCCGTTGACCAGCGCGATGTTCTCGATCTCCTCCGGCACGCCGTCGAAGAAGCCCTTCATGATCCAGGTCGCAAGGCCGAGATTGATGAAGGTGATCACCAGGATCAGGCCGGTGCGCGTATCGGACAGGCCCAGGTTCGAGAACATCACATGGTAGAAGACCAGCACGGCCACCGGCGGGATCATGCGGGTCGAGAGCGCGAAGAACATGAAGTCGTCGCGGCCCGGGAAGGCGAAGCGCGAGCAGGCATAGCCGGCGAGCGTGCCGAACGCGACGGCCAGCGCCGTGCCGGACACCGAGATGACGATCGAGTTGATCAGCGCATCGGTCAGGCCCAAAGCCGTTGCAGTCTGGGCCGCCTCGCCCAGGCCGAACACGGCCCGATAGCCTGTCAGGTCCGGCGTGAAGAACACGCTGGGCGGCCAGGTGAACAGCTCCTGGCGGTCCTTCAGGGACGAGACGACCAGCCAGAACAACGGCCCGCAGGCATAGATCATGTAGACGCCGATCACGATCGCCGGGATCAGGATCGGTTGCCGGTGAAGCGACATGGGCTGGTCTCACGGGACACGGGAAGAGCGGATGGTGCTCGCAGGAGCACCATCCGGCAGTTGATCAGTCAGTCGGAAGTTCCACGACCTGGTCCATGCCGACCGGTGCGATCACCGTATCAGGCACTTCCGGCAGCTCGTCGGAGCGGGTGATCTCGTACCCGGCTTCCTCGAACACTTCCTCGTGACGCTCGGCGGCGTCATCGAGGGCCTCCTGCACCGTCTTCTTGCCGGAGACCGCGTTGGAGACTTCCTCCTGCAGGATGTCGAGCAGCACATTGTACTCCGGCAGATGCCAGTAGTCGTTCGTGTACTCGAGCGCCCGGGCGAAATGCTTGTTGTAGCTGTTCAGGTTCTGCCAGTCCGGGCTGTCCAGGACGGACTTCAGGCCCGTCTGGCAGACGGCGGCATAGCGCTTCTGCTGCTCGGGCTGGAAGTACCACTCCAGGAACTTGACCAGCTGCGGGATCTTCTTGGAGTAGGTGTTGATGCCCACGCCCTGCCCGCCGACCGAATACTGGCGGCGGAACTTGCCGTCGCGGCCGATGGCACCCGGCAGGTTGCCGAAGCCGGTCTGCTCCGCGAACTTGTTAACATTCGGGTCCGAGTTGGAGCCGTTGAAGTAGTACCACTGCATGGCCATCGCGAGCTTACCCTGCTGGAACGCAGCGCTCACCTCGTCATAGCCCCAGTTCTGGCTGCCGGGTGGGCCGAACTTGAACATGTCGACATAGAACTGCACACCGTCCACCGACGCCGGCGAGTTCAGGTAACCCACTGCCTCGAAGGTCTCGGGATTGTAGAGCTCGCCGCCGAACGACCACATGAACGAGTTCGACGCCGTGGTCGCGAAGTCGTACTCGCGGCCGCCCATCTGGCCCCAGCCGAACATGCCCTGGTCGGGCCGCGTGAAGAACTCGGCGATCTCGCGGGCATCCTGGTAGGTCTGCGGGACCTTCAGGTCCTTGCCGTACTTCGCCTTGAAGTCGGCCTGCTCCTTGGGGTCCTCGAACAGGTCCTTGCGCCACATGAAGCCGTAGGCGTCCTGGTTGATCGGCAGGCCCCAGTACTTGCCGGACCCATCCGGGTACTCGCCGTAGCGCGACAGGGAGGCGGGATCGAACAGCTCGGGCTTCAGGACCTCCGATTCCTCGAAAACCTTGTTGATCGAATAGGCATGGCCGCCGCCCGCGAACTCGGCCGTGGACTGGCTGTCCCACATCGCGAAGTCGAACCCATCACCCTTGATCGCGAACTCCGACGCGATCTTGTTGTGCCATTCCGGCCCATAGGGGACGAGTGCCGGCACGATGGTGATGTTCTTGTCAGGATAGTCCTTCGCAATGTCCACGACCGCATCGGCGCAGGTGCCGGCATGCCAGATGAAGGTCAGGGTCTCGGCCGCCGATGCCGGCGAACCCGACAAGCCTGCGGTGGCAAGAACCGCGGCTGCGCCGACGCCACCAAGGAGCTTTCGTGTATTCTTCATGAAGTGAGCCTCCCTCCTAGTCTTCTGTCCGACAAGTTGATCGATTGTGCCGGTCGCGGCGTCACTGGGCTGCACCCGCCGGAACCAGTTCCAAAGGTACGCCATCACGTTGGAGGGCCGACTGGAATTCCGGCGCCAGCCCTTCGGTGACGAGCACGAGATCGAAGTCGCGCAGTGGCGCGAACAAATTGAGCGCCGAGCGCCCCACCTTGGACTTGTCGAACGCGATGATCGAGCGCTCTGCGGCCGTTTTCATGGCCAGCTTGGCGCGAATGATGTCCGGGTCGTGCAGGAAGGCGCTGGTGCCGCGCACGGCCGAGGTCGAGAAGATCGCCAGATCGGCACGCAAACGAGCGACCGCCGCTTCGCAGATCAGGCCGAAGAAGGCGTTGGCCACCGGATCGTACTTGCCGCCCAGCGAGATCAGCGTGATCTCGTCCGCCCGCTGCAAGGTCATGATCGCCTTGAGGCTGTTGGTGATGACCGTCAGCGGTCGCTTCGTGTCCAGCAGTGGCATGATGCTGGCCGCGGTCGAGGAATCATCAAGGATGATGGCCATGCCGGGTTCGACCAGCTCGGCGATGCGCCTTGCCAGAACCGCCTTGTCGCCACGGTTCTGCCGCTCGCGATAGGCATAGTCGCCTTCGAACACGATACTGGTCGTCAGGGTCGCGCCACCGCGCACCTTGCGGATCAGCCGTTGCTCCGCGAGCCGGTCGAGGTCCCGATGCACCGTCATCTTGCTGACATGCATTTTCTCGACGAGCTCTTCGACCGAGGCGTTCTCGTGGACGCGCAGATACTGGAGGAGTGCCTCCCGGCGCGACTCTCCGCGCAACCTACGCCTCCCGACCCTGATCTGTTATCTGGGCTGGGATGTAACAGGCGCAGATGGGATCGCAACAGATTTCTTTGGGATATTGTCACGCCCTGATCAGCGTTCGAGGAGCTGTTCCTCGTCCGCGCGTGTCCACTGCCCCTTTGCCGTCGATGGTATCAGGTGGCGGATCGGCGTCAGCGGCAGGTCCAGGTTTCCCGGGTAGATGGCGATCTTGCCGGATACGCGGCCCTCGGTGACGGCTTCCAGCGCGTCCGGGAGCGCCGCCAGTCCGCCGACGGCCTCCAGGTTGCCGGACATGTCCAGAGTTCCGTTCATCACCCTGCCCAGCACTGCCAGCTGATCGTTCACCGCCGATCCGGTCGACCCGGTGAAGCGGGCGCCGTGGGTCGCGATCCGGCCGATCGGCAGCCGGCATGGCTTGCCGAACGGCATGCCGGAGAACAGCACCAGCATTCCGTCAGGCGCCATCAGCCCGGCACCGCGCTCGATGAGACCGATGTCGGGCGCCACGACCACCACGTCATCGCATCCCTTGGGGGCCAGATCCCGAACGGTCTGCTCGACATCCTGGTCCTCGACCACCACCAGTTTCTTGCCGCAGCGGGAGGCGAGGCCACCGAAATCGTCCAGCAAGGCCTGGCAGCGGGAGGCCTTGCGGGAGGCCGCGATGATCGTCTGGGGACCGTCGCCCATCTCGATCGCGCGATGGGTGTGGATCCGGCCCATGGCACCGCCAGCTCCCAGGATCAGCATGATTCCACCGGGCTTCAGTTCGAACCGGTTGCGGACCGGTGAGAATGCCTCGGCCAAAGAGGGCCCGGGTGCGCCGACGAGGGAAAGGGCATGGTAGTGGATCCTGGCAGCATCCACCGCCACCCCCTCCCGGGGCTGATCGCCGACCAGGACCAGCATGCCCTCCTTCGCGAGCAGGGCGATCAGTCGCTCGAGCGCGGCCTGGCCGACCTGGCCACGGATGATGATGTCGTCGAAGCCATCGCCCTCCCCCGATGCAGGAAGCGCCTCCAGTGCCGCGTGTGTCGTTACCCTCTGTGATGGCGTCGCCCAGGCGAGGACCTTGGCGTCGGGCGCTATTAGGTCCACCGACGAGGAGGGCAGCGCCATGTCCAGGTCGATGCCGCCACCATCCTGGCCCGTCACCAGCAGCAGCCTTCCACCCGGTTTCAGCGTCGTCCGGCAATTCGGCCGGTAGGCGGCCTCCACGCAGGAATAGGGCTCCAGCATGGCGACCGTGGCGGCGCTGACGTCGTCGGGCACGCGGAAGACATAGGGCTGCTCTCCGCCGAGCGTGCGGGCATCGAGGCGGATGTGCTGGCCGAACGCGCCGGGCAGGTCCATCCCGATCGTCTGGCGGCTGCCCTTCACCAGGATGGCCGGCTGCAGGCCCAACCGTTCGCCCGGACGGTACTGGTCACGCCACCGCTCACCGACCGCAAGAACCGTGAGCGCCATCTCGTGGCCCAGCACGGCCGGATCCTTGGCAAGCTCGCGGCCGGCAAGCAGCGGGTGGGCCGTCCCCATGCGGATGACCTTGACGTCCGACGAACAGATGCAGACGGCGTCCACTCGCGCGATGATCTCGTCCGGCCCCGGCAACTCCAAGGACTGCTCGACGAACCGTCCCTCCACCCCGATGTCGCGAATGTCCCCGCCGGCGAATGGCCAGGTGCGGGTGACGATCGTGTCGCTCGGCACGGCGGCGTCGGTCATGTCATGAGCTTCTGGCGATGAGGTCATGGTGGATGCGGGGCCGTCCTGAACGTGGCCGGCACCGCGGCGGACGATGAAGGACGGGGCCATCTGCAGCAAGTCCGCCGGCGTATCATTGGGCCGCCTCGCCAGCACCGAGCAGCTGAAGTGCCCGCTCAGCTAGCCGCCGATGGGCGAAGCTCGTCGGATGGACCTCGTCCCAGAAGAGATAGCCGTCGCAGCTCGCCCGTCCGGAACATGGCACGGAGATGTTGACGAAGCCGAAGGCGGACGGGTCCTTGCGGACCTGGTCGGCCAGGGCATGGACGTCCAAACGGGTGAGGCGAAGGGAGCGCGAGGCAGAAGCTTCGATCTCGGCGAGTACCCGTTCCGTCTCCTTGTTGAACCGGTCGGTCAGCAGCCGGGCCACGTCGGCGGCTCTTCTGCCATGCACCTGTACCGCCGGAGCCAAGCCCACGTCCGGAAGGTTGAGGACCAGGATGTCGGTCGCCCCGTGCTCGACGAGATCAGCCACGACGCTGCGCAGCGAGGCGACCGACGCGCGCAGCTTGGTCGCGGGATCGGGCTGGCTGGCGGCCGCGAAAAGGTCGTTGGCACCACCCCATACGATCGACAGTGTCCGCCCCGACGGTGCGGGCTTGCTCAACAGGAGATCCGCCTGCGCCCGCAGGCTGTGGGGACCCGAGGCCGGATCCAGCTGCGCGCCACCCACGGCGTAGTTGGAGCCGCCTTCGCTGCTGGGGCTGAGCGGGACGTTCAGCCGCCCTGCCAGCACCTCCACCCAGACCGGTCCGTTGGAGAAACGTCCGGCATTGCCGTTGTCGGACAGGCTGTCACCGAGAACGACGATACGGTCGAACGTCGGCGCGGCTTGGGCCGCAGCTCCCAGCGACATGCTCAATGCGACGATCCCTTGGAACAGCAGCCTGAGAAGGCGCATGAGTTCGTTCCTCCATCGGGCCGAGGTGCCATGCCTTCGCACGGATCGCCGGCCCGTCAGGCTTCAACGGCTGGCTTGCCAAAGGGTTCATTGGCCGGGCTGGATCGCCCAACGCTTCACTGCACATCAAGGGCGATGATCAAGCCTTCGTCAGGCCGCAGTTCCAATTGATGGCCAACCTGTTCATCGACACGGTCCAGATGAGTGGACAGCAAGACGTGTCCATGTCCCCCCTCCGGCATCGGAACGACCTGCCCGATCCGTCCGATGTTCAGCGCCACCAGCAGCCGCTCCGAGCGGTGGCGCCGCTCGAAGACGAAGACCTGCTGGCTTGCCGATACGCCCCCATAGTCGCCGACGCTGAGTGCCAGGTGATGTCGCCGCAACTCGATCAGCTGCCGGTACAGGACGAGAATGGAGTCCCTCTGGGTGGCGAGAGTTGCCACATTGCAGGTGGACGCCTCGGGCGGTAGCGGCAGCCAGGGCTGTGCCGTCGTGAACCCGGCATTGGGCGACGTGTCCCATTGCATGGGCGTCCGTTCGGGATCACGACCAAGCCCCAGCCCCGGCTCGTTCTTCTCCCACGGGTCCTGGACCGCATCGGGAGGAATCTCGACCCTGCCGATGCCGAGTTCGTCGCCGTAGTACATGGTGGGCGTGCCACGCAGGGTGAGCAGCAGCATGGCGGCCACCCTCGCCTGCGCATGGCCGATGCGTGCCGCGATCCGCGGCTGGTCGTGGTTGCCCAGCACCCAGTTGGGCCAGCCGCCGGGCGGCAGGCAGCCTTCGTACTCGTTCACCAGGTCCGCGATCGCCTTGGCATGCCAGCTCGTCTGGATGAGCTGGAAGTTGAACGGCAGGTGCGCGCCGGACAGATCCTCGCCGTAATAGGTGACCAGGCGCTCCAGCGGCAGGTAGATCTCGCCGATCAGGACCCGCTCGGTGAACTCTTCCAGTACCTGGCGCATGCCCGCGATGATCTCGTGGATCTCCGGCTGGTCCGCAGAGTAGACCTGAAGGAACTGGTTGATCTCGGCCTGACCTGGCTGGAACCCAGGGTTTGGAGGGTTGTCCCGGAACTGGGCGTCCTTGATGAGCAGCCAGATGACGTCCACCCGGAATCCGTCCACGCCGCGCTTCATCCAGAAGCGAAGGGCATCATGCATCGCCTCGCGCACCGCCGGATTTCGCCAGTTCAGGTCGGGCTGCTCCTTCAAGAACAGGTGACAGTAATACTGCCCCGTCGCCTCGTCCCACTCCCAGGCTGGGCCACCGAAATTCGAGATCCAGTTGTTCGGTGGGGCCCCTCCGGGCGCCGGGTCGCGCCAGATATACCAGTCCCGCTTGGGGCTGGTGCGCGACGAGCGGCTTTCCTGAAACCATGAGTGCTGGTCGGAGGTGTGGTTGGGTACGAAGTCCAGGATGAGCTTGAGCCCGCGCGCATGCGCCTCCTCGACCAGCCGGTCGAAGTCGTCGAGGGTCCCGAAGATGGGATCGATGCCGCAATAGTCGGCGACATCATAGCCGAAATCGGCCATCGGCGAGGGGTAAATGGGCGAGATCCAGATCGCGTCGACGCCGAGCCAGGCGACATAGTCCAGCCGCTGACGGATTCCATCCAGATCACCGATGCCGTCGCCGTTCGCGTCCTGAAAGGACCGCGGGTAGATCTGGTAGACGATCCCGCGTTTCCACCAGGTCGTCTCCGGCATGAGCCATCTCCAAAGGGCGTGGACAAGTTGCGAAGGCCGAGGTCAGCGAGTCCAAGCCGCCGCCAGGGACAGGGTTCCCCAGGCGCGCAACGGATGGCCTGCGGAACGGGCCACACCGCCTGCGGTTGAACGCCCGTGCGCAATGCAAGCAAGAGAGAATGCATGACGGAGCAGGCTCGTTGGTGGGCCCATGGCGGACGGCGCTATCCGATCGGTGCCGAGCATCATGGCGAGGGCACCTCGTTCAGGATCTGGGCACCGTTGCGGGCCACGGCGGCGGTGGTGCTGGAGAATGGCAGAGAGCACCGCCTCGAACGGGAGCCGGACGGATATCATTCCGCCATCGTGCGGGAAGCTGACGTCGGCACGCGCTATCGCTTTCGGCTCGACAACGACGAGACGCTCTACCCTGACCCGGCGTCGCGCTGGCAGCCGGAGGGACCTCACGGTCCGTCCGCCGTCATCGATCCCACGCGGTTCCACTGGACGGATGACCAATGGCTTGCCGTCAAGATCGAGGGGCAGGTCATCTATGAGCTGCACGTCGGCACGTTCACGCCGGAAGCCACATGGGCTGCCGCCACCGCGAAGCTACCTTACCTGCGCGACCTCGGTATCACGATCATCGAGATGATGCCGGTCAACGAGTTCCCCGGCAGGTTCGGCTGGGGCTATGACGGCGTCGACCTGTTCGCGCCGACCCACCTCTACGGCACGCCCGACGAGTTGCGCACCTTCGTCGATACCGCCCATGGTCTCGGCATCGGCGTCATCATGGATGTCGTCTACAATCATCTGGGACCTGACGGAAACTTCCTGTCGGCATTCTGCCCGGACTACTTCACCGATCGTTATGCGAACGAGTGGGGCGAGGCGATCAACTTCGACGGACCGAATGCGGCAGGAGTGAGAGAATTCTTCACCGCCAATGCAGCCTATTGGATCGACGAGTTCCACATGGACGGCCTGCGCCTGGACGCCACGCAGAGCATGTTCGACTCCTCCGCGGACCACATCATCGCCGCGGTCGTCCGGGCAGCCCGACAGGCAGCCGGAGACCGCGGGATCGTCCTGATCGGCGAGAATGAACCGCAGCATACCCGTCTGGTGCGCAGCGCCGAGAATGGCGGCTATGGCCTGGACGGGCTTTGGAACGACGACCTGCACCGTTCCGCCATGGTGGCACTCACCGGGCACAACGAGGCCTATTACGAGGACCATCTGGGCACCCCACAGGAGTTCATCTCGGCCGCCAAGTACGGTTTCCTGTTCCAGGGACAGCATTGCGCGCACCAGGACGATACCCGCGGCACTGCCGGCCTCGACTTGGCACCGCCAGCGATGGTGACCTTCATCCAGAACCACGACCAGGTCGCCAATAGCGCCCGGGGCCTGCGCATCCACCAGCTCACCAGTCCCGGGCGGGCTCGTGCGATGACGGCGCTGCTCCTCTTGCTGCCCGGCACGCCGATGCTGTTCCAGGGTCAGGAGTTTGGGGCGTCGACGCCCTTCCTCTACTTCTCCGACCAGAAGCCGGATCTGGCCGACCTCGTGCGCGAGGGAAGGCACGCCTTTCTCGGCCAGTTCGAAAGCATCACTGCCGAGATGCGGCCCTTTTTGGCGGATCCGACATCACCGGATGTTTACGAGCGCTGCAAGCTCGACTGGTCGGAAGCAAGGCGCAACGAGGCTGCACTGACGCTGCATCGCGACCTTCTGCGGATGCGGCGGGAAGATCCTGCTTTTGCGGCCCAGCGGGCGGACCGACTGGACGGTGCCGTACTCGGCGCGGAAGCGTTCGTCCTGCGCTTCTTCGGTCCGGCAGGGTCGGACCGGCTGCTGCTGGTCAATTTCGGCGTGGACCTATCGCGTGCAAGCCTGCCCGAACCGCTTCTGGCGCCGCCAGAGGGGCAGCGTTGGGCAATGAGCTGGTCCAGCGAGTCACCCGTCTATGGCGGTTCCGGCACGGCCCCGGTCGTGACCACTCGAGGATGGCGGGTCCCGGGGCATGCAGCGGTAGTTTTGGCTGCGTCAGACGATGACACATGAGAGAATAGCCGGAACCGCTGGAGCAGCGGCTCTTGAAAAGCCATCATGAAAGGTGACAGCGATGAGCGATCCTGGACAGGCGGACGAGGCCATTCTGCAGAAGGTCCGCGAGCGGGCCTACCAACTGTGGGAAACGGAAGGGCGACCGGAGGGCCGTGACCACGAGTTCTGGTTCAGGGCGGAACAGGAGGCCGGTCTGGTAACGGGTGAAGAGCGAGGCGGCGAGCAGGCGCCATCGAGCGATCTGGAGCCGGATCTGGGGGCTGCCCGGACGGACGACATCCTGCCATCCTAGCGGCAGCAGCCCGAGCGTGAAGCATGGCGCATCAGCGGGGCTCGACCAGCCGGCTGTTCGCCGGCGGCGTTCGATTGACGTGGAAGCCGATATGGGCCGCCTCCAGCAGGAAAAGGGCGGTCTGTTCGTCGGTGACCAGCACGTTGATGTAGCCGGCGCGCAGGCATGCCAAGGTCACGGCGTGCTTGGTGCGGCCAGTCCCGACGCCGATCGAGAAAGCCCGCTCCTTGCAAGATGCGAGGTCGGCGCCGATCGTGCGATCATTCAGGCCTGCGTCCACGACTGCGCCCTCGGCGTCGATGTAACGGCTCAGGATGTCGCCAACGGCACCACGGGCCTTGAGGTCCGCAGCCTCCGCCTCCGTCACGAAGCCCGACTGGACCAGCACCGAGTCGGTCCCCATGGCGCCCAGGCCAAAGCAGATCACCTGGGCCTTGCGTCCAAGCTCCAGAACGCTGGCGATGGTGGGGTCCTGCTCCAGGGCTATGCGGGTAGCGGCCTTACCCAGAATGGCCGGTACCGGCAGGAGCGTTGCATGGCCGTTGGCCGAGCGGGCGAACAGCTCAGCCACGTTGTTGGTGCGTGTCGCCGAGGCCCTCACGTTCATGGCGCCGTTCAATAGCACGACCTCGACCCCCTCGTTCCAGAAGGGTGGCAGGCGGCGCGCGACGGCGCTCATCGTCCGGCCCCAGGACACGCCGATCAGCGGGAACCGGTCGAGGCCCGCCAGCAGCCGGCCCGCCGCCTGGGCCACGCTGTCCAGCATCAGGTCGTCGCTGCGGTCCGGGTCGAACGGCACGACCACGGCATCCCTCAGCCCGAACACACGCTGGAGCCGGCTTTCCAGATCAGGCAGGCGCGGCGTTGGCGGCACGATTTCGATCCGGACGATGCCGCTTTCGCGCGCGTCCGTCAGCAGGCGGCTCGCCTGCCAGCGGGTAAGCCCGAGGTCCTTCGCGATGACGTTGAGCGTCATGTCGAGATGGTAGTAGCGCTTGGCGACCTGGATCATGAGCTGGACGCGATCGTCGGCCGACAGATCGCGCAGGTGCACGTCACGCTGGACCGCATCGCCACCCATCAGCTTAGGGCCTTGCTCTGCCTTGCGGAAAGCCGCCGTGCGAGTGGCCCCAGGAGCTGCGCCGCTTCGCGATAGTCCTCGAGAAGCTCCAGGTAGCGCTGGTGAGCGCGAGGATCAGGCTCGATGGTGGTGGTGGCGGGAACGACGGCATCGGCCGCGGCGAAAAGGTCAGCGGCCAGACCTGCCCCGGCTGCGGCACACCCCACAGCACCCAGGATCGACAGATTGGCTTCCGCAGCCAGTTGCACGGGCAGGCCCATGGCGTCGACCGTCGCCTGAAGCCACAAGCGATTCTTGGCGATCCCCCCAGCACAGACCACGCGTCGGCAGGGTATGCCCAGTTCCTGCATGTGACGCAGGACATTCGCCGAACCGAGAGCCACCCCCTCGACAGCCGACCGGTACAAGGCAGCCCTGTCATGGCCAAGGGTCAAGCCCAGCACCGCTCCCCGCAGATGTGGATCGCGGTAAGGCGTCCGGTTGCCCATGAAGAAGTCCAGGGTCAACAGGCCGGTGCCACCCACCTCGAACCGCGATGCCGCCTGCCAGAGGTCGGCAAGTGCATCTTGGCCGAGCCCGAAGACATCCTTCGAGCACCAGGAGAGGACCGAGCCTGCCGAGACCTGGCCAGCCTCGACCAGCCAATGGTCGTCCACCAGCGCGTGCGGATAGGGACCCCAGAAGCCGGTGACATCCTGCTGGGCGGCCAGCTGGAACAGCTGCACCACCGACGTCCCACCGATCAGCAGCATCTCGCCCGGCGCCATCGTGCCGGCCGACACCATGCCGATATGCGCGTCGATGCCGCCCTGCGCGAGCATCGGCCGGTTCGACAGGCCAAGATGGTCCCTCGCCTGCTCGCTGATCTCTGCGACCGGGCCACCGACCGGCACGATCTCGCCCGGCAGCTTCGCCGGCAGCTCGGAAATGCCGAGCTCGTCATACAGCTCGGCGTGGAAGCACCGGGCGACGGAGTCGTAGTTCCACTTGCAGGTGGCGTTCATGCGCGAGGCGACCCAGCGGCCGGTCAGCATGAAGTTCATGTAGTCCAGGCACTCGCAGACGATGTCGGCCTGCCGATAGCTCTCCGGCTCCTCCTGCTTGAGCCACATGGCCTTTGGGACCAGCCACTCGGCCGCATCGCTGCCACCCGCATAGGCCAGAACGGGATGCGTCGATGTCGCAGTCCGATCCGCCTGTCGCGCCGCACGACAATCCATCCAGAGCAAGGCCGGCCGCAGCGGCGTGCCATCCTGGCGGCAGGCCACCACAGTGGATGCCGTGGTCGCCACGCACAGGCCGGCGAGTTCGGGACGCCCGATCGCACGCATCAGGTCGCGGGTGGCTTCGCCAGCCGCGCGCCACCAGTCCAGTGGAGACTGCTCGGCCCAACCCGGCTGCGGGTGCGTGGTCGCAAACGGTGCCTCGCGCTCGGCGAGCATCCGCCGGCTGGCAAGGTCGAACACGCCGGCCCGCACGCCGCCCGTGCCGACATCGAGGCCCAGCAACAATGCCATGACGCGTGCCCCCCTCCTCGTTCGCCTACCGGCTCAGGGGCGGAACATGATCTTGGAGAAGAACTCGCCGCCCGCCTTGATCTTGCCGAACATGCCCGGGAGTTCGTCCAGCGGGAGCTCGTGCGTGATCATGAACTCCCACTGGAGAGCGCCGGATGAAAGATAGTCGAGCGTGACCGTCCATTGCGGTCCCGGATATGGCGCGCCGAACGAGTTCCAGGCGCCGTGCAGGGACACTTCCTGGCGCAGGAAGTGCTGGAAGGTCTTGTTCTCCAGGGTGACGTCGCCGACCGGGATGCCGATGAAGACCACGTGCCCGCCCGGGGCCGCCAAGCCCGCCGCGAGATTGATCGAGGACGGATGCCCGGCAGCCTCGACGATCAGGTCGCACTTCAGGTCCTTCGGGATCTCCGCGGAAGCCAGGAAGGTATGGCTGGCACCTGCCTGACGCGCCTGCTCCAGCTTCTTCTCCGACAGGTCGACGGCGACGATGTCGCGACAGCCCATCAGCCTCATCCACTGGATCGCGAACAGGCCGATCGGGCCGCAGCCGATCACGCCGCCGCGGTCGCCCAGGGTGGGCTTGGCCTTCCAGATCGCGTGCAGCGCGATCGAGGCCGGGTCGGTCATCGCGACGGCGCGCGGATCGACGCCGCTCTTCGCCTTCAGCAGGTTGCGCGTGGGCGCGCAGACGAACTCTGCATAGGCGCCATCCCGCCGGCTGCCGAAATAGTCGTAGTTGCGGCAGCGCGAAAAGTTGCCGGTGGCACACTGGTCGCACACGCCGCAGGGCAGCATCGGCGCGACGCCGACCAGATCCCCTTGGGTGAAGCCTTCGACGCCCTCGCCGAGGCCGGCAATCTCACCGGCGAACTCGTGGCCGCAGACGATCGGCATCCGATGGGCGCCCTTGATGAGCATGCGCGGGATGTCGGAGCCGCACACGCCCACGGCCGCCACCTTCAGCAGCACCTCGCCCGGCTTGGGCGAGGGCTTTGGCAGGTCCTCCAGGCGGATATCGCCCGGTTGATGCATCACAGCAGCGCGCATGGTTCGTCCTTGTCGGGTAGGCAAGCTCGCCCGGTTCATGGGCCAGCACCCGTCGATGTGGATCTCGATGTCGTGGCGGGCCTCAGCGCTTGAGCGACCCGGTACCGTACTGCAGGAGCATGGCCACGACGATGATCGCACCCATGTAAACCTGCTGATGATAGCCGGGGACGCCCGCCAGGTTCATGATGTTGGCGATGATGCCCATCACCAGCGCGCCCAGGAACGTGTTGATCACACCGCCTCGCCCGCCCATCAGGCTGGCGCCGCCGATGACCACCGCGGCGATGACGTTCAGCTCGGCAGCGATGCCGACCTGGGCCGATCCGACGCCGGTCCGGCTGGACGAGATGATGCCGGCGGTGGCGGCGAGCACGCCCGAGATGACGTAGACCGCGAGGATGTAGCGCGGCACTGGAATGCCGGCGAGCCGCACCGCCTCCTCGTTCGATCCGATCGCGGTGATGATCCGGCCGAACCGGGTGAAGTTGAGCACGATACCACCCACGATGAACACGATGAACATCAGGATGACGGGCTGGGGGATCGTGAACAGGAAACCGGAGCCGAAGGACTGGAACGCCTGCCCGGCTTCACCCAGCGGGATCGGACGGCCGTCCGAGATAATCAGCGCCAGCCCACGGGCGATCGCCAGCATGGCCAGCGACATCACAAACGGCGGAAGGCGCAGGTAG
This sequence comes from Geminicoccus sp., assembly GCF_036263595.1. Lineage (NCBI taxonomy): Bacteria > Pseudomonadati > Pseudomonadota > Alphaproteobacteria > Geminicoccales > Geminicoccaceae > Geminicoccus > Geminicoccus sp. The sequence goes on from NZ_DATAGQ010000241.1 coordinate 20,405, forward strand.
GCCACGAACAGGCCGGTGAAGAGTCCGCATCCGGCACCGGCCAACAGTACCAGAACGATGGTCGTCAGGACCCCGAAGCCCGACATCGCGACGAAATAGCCGGTGAGCACACTGCCCAGTGCGGCGATCGAACCAACGGAAAGGTCGATTCCGCGGGTCAGGATCACGAACAGCATGCCGACGGCCATGATGCCGGCGCCCGATGCCACCTGACGGAGGACGTTCAGGATGTTGCCACGGGTGAGGAAGGCATCCGACCAGATCGTGGCGACGATGACGAGCGCCAGAAAGATCGCGAGCGTGCCGAACCTCTGCATGAGCGGGCCGAACGCCACCTTGCTCTTGCGCTCCGTACGAGGTGCTTCGACGGCGGAGATCATGCTGCTTCACCCATTCCGTTCGCGTTCGTCCGCCCGGTCATCGACAGCGCCAGCAGCCGTTCTTCGCTGTACTGGTCCGGGGTGAGTTCGCCTCTCAGCTCCCCCTGGCCCATCACCAGCACGCGGTCGCACAGCCCGAACAGCTCCTGGTGCTCGGACGAGATGACCAGCACGGCCTTGCCGTCTTCCGCCAGTCGGTTGATCAGCATGTAGATCTCGGTCTTCGCTCCGACGTCCACGCCGCGCGTCGGCTCGTCCAGGATGATCAGGTCGCCGCCGGCGTGGAACCACTTGGCCAGCACCACCTTCTGCTGGTTTCCGCCGGACAGGCTGGAAACCGGCGCGTCGATGCTGGAGGCCTTGAGACGGAGGCTCGCACCGAGGTCACTGACGATTTTCTTCTCCAGTCCCTGGCGCAGGAATCCCAGCGCATTCACGACCGACGACATCCGCGCCATTGTCGCGTTCACGCGGATCGGCTTGTCCAGGATGACCCCGTGCAGCTTGCGGTCCTCCGGCACCAGCCCGACGCCGGCCTTGACCCCGTCGGTCGGGCTGCGCAGCGTGACCGGCTGGCCGTTCAGCTGGATCGTACCGCTGTCCAGGCGGTCGGCCCCGAAGATCGCCCGTGCGACCTCCGTCCGTCCGGAACCCACGAGGCCACCCAGGCCCACGATCTCGCCGGCGCGGACGGAGAGGCTGACATCCCGGACCATCCGGCCCGCGTTGATCCGGTCGACCCGCAGGACCTCCTTGCCGATCGCCCGCCGACCCCCCTCCGGGAAGAGGGCGGAGAGCGGCCTGCCGACCATCATCCGGATGAGCTCGTCGATCGTGACATCGCCGTTGCGGACGGTACCGACACGCTGGCCGTCCTTCATGACGGTCATCCGGTCGGCAATCTTGAAGATCTCCTCCAGGCGATGGGAGATGTAGACGATCCCGACGCCCTGGCCGCGCAGGCCGGCGATGATGCGGTGCAGGCGATCGGCGTCCTGTGCCGAGAGAACCGCGCTCGGCTCGTCGAACACGATGATCTTGACGTCGTGGGACAGGGCCTTGGCGATTTCCACGACCTGTTGGTGCGCCACGGCGAGGCTGCCGACGGTCGCACCCGGATCGATGTCGAAGCCCAGCCGCTCGATCAAGGTACGCGCGCGGGCCTTCAGGCTGGCCCAGCTGATCACCCCCGGCAGCTCGCCCAGGAAGATGTTCTCTGCAACCGTGAGGTCGGGCGCCAGCGCCAGCTCCTGATGCACGACCTCGACCCCCAGGATCCGTGCCGCGTGCGGGTCCTTGAGGATGACCGACCGGCCACCGATCCGGATCTCGCCCGAGGTCGGCGGGAACTCGCCGTTGAGCACCCGCATCAAGGTCGACTTGCCGGCACCGTTCTCGCCGAGCAGCGCGTGCACCTCGCCCGCCTGGATGTCGAAATCGACACCACGCAGTGCGTGCACGCCGCCGAATGACTTGGTGATGGCCTCGAGCCGCGCAAGCTCGGTCATGTCAGCACGCCTTAGATCTGAGCTGGGCTTCGTGACGCTGCTCAAGCGGAGCCGGCGCTCTCATGCGGCAGAGACGCCGGCTCCATCGTTCATCAGAACACGGCGTCGGGCTTATAGTACTGGTCCACGTTCTCCTGCGTGATCGCGGCAGGCGTGGTCAGCTGGAGCTTGGGAAAGTCGGCGGGGAGGCTGCCGTCCAGGGCCTTCAGCCCAATATCGATGGCAGTCCGCGCGACGAGATCCGGGTCGTTCAGGCCAGTCGCGCCGTACTTGCCTTCCTTGATGAGCGCCAGCGCTTCCTTCTGTCCATCGGCAGCGGCGAGCGCCAGCACGTCGGTCTTGCCACTGGCCTCCAGCGCCTTGAGGGCGCCCAGGACCATCGAATCGTTCTCGCCCAGCACGACATTCGCGTCGGGATGCGCGGTCAGCAGGTCTTCCATCGCCGCGAGGCCGCCTTCGTGCGACCAGCCGCCCCAGCCCTGCCCCACGACCTCGAAGCCAGCCTTGCCCTCGTTGACCAGCTGGCCTTCGACCAGACCACGGAACACGCCGAGCCGACGGTCGCGCCCGACCTCGTTGCCCTTGTCGCCAGAGAGCAGGATGATCTTCATCGGCTTGCCCTGCATCTTCTGGGCGAGCCACTGGCCGACGAGGAACCCGTTCTGGTCGTTGGAAGAACGGACCTGGGTGACGACATCGGCGCGCGGATTGATGCTGGAATCCATGACCACGACCTTCACGCCCTGGGCCGTGGCGCTGCTGGCGGTGGCGACCAAGCCTTCTGGATCACGCGGGTTGAGGATCAGGAGGTTCACGCCGCGGGCGATCATGTCCTCGACGTCGGAGATCTGCTTGCCCATGTCGTTCTGGCCGTCCGAGGTATAGACGGTGCAGCCGGCCTTCTTCGCCTGATCCTCGGCCGCGGCTACCTGAGCGGCGAAGTAGGGCGCGCCCAGCGTGTACATCGCTACGCCGACGGTGCAGTCGGCCGCTTCCGCGTCGGCCATCGAACCAGCGGCCAACAGCGCGGCTACAGCGCAGCCCCAGAGCATCTGCTTCACGTTCGGTCTCCCTGACCCTTGGATCAACGCGGGCGATTCTTGTGGCCCGGCTATGGCAGGTTTGCGGCGTCGGTCCGGAACGGTCAAGCGGGCAGCGTCAATAATTTGAAGTCAGATCACATTTGTTAAGTCAAACCGGTCTGCAATCGCTTCAGCGCCGTGCGCCAGCCATCCGTGTCGCCGCACCGTTCATGTACTTGGTGCCAAGGGCGGCTAATCTACGCAAGGAGCTGTCCGGTGAAACAGTCTGAGGAACACCATGTCCATGAGCGCAGGCCGTTCTAGCGAGCCGTCGGACCCGACCGATCCGTATGCGCGGGAAGCCCAGACGTTTCCATATCTCACGGAAGAGATGATGCAGCGTCTTTGCGCCTATGGCGCCCAGGAGCAGTTGCCGGCCGGGACGACCCTGTTCGCGCGTGGCGAGCGCAGCGTCGACTTCTTCGTCGTGCTCGAGGGCAAGATCGAAATCTTCGACGTGGACAAGGTCGGTCAGCCGAACGTTTTCGCAGTGCATGTCGCGCGCCAGTTCACGGGCGAACTGGATCTGTTCAATGACCGCCAGGTCCTGGTGTCCGGCCGCACCGGTGCCGACAGCCGGGTGATCCGAGTCAAGCGTACCGACTTTCGGCGGCTGGTGACGGGCGAGCCTGACATCGGCGAAATCATCATGCGGGCCTTCATCCTCCGGCGGGTCGGGCTCATCCGCCATTCGCAGGGCGGCGTCGTCCTGATCGGACCTGGTCATGGCGCCGATACGTTGCGGCTGCAGCGCTTCCTGACCCGCAACGGCTACCCACATCGCCTTTTGGACACGGACCTGGATCCCGATGCCGATGGGTTCCTGACCTGTTTCGAGCTGACGGCCGACCAGCTGCCGGTCGTGATCGCGTCGGACGAAAGGGTCCTGCGCAACCCGTCAACGTCGCTGCTGGCCGACGATCTCGGTCTGACGGAGACGATCGATCAAGCCCGCGTCTACGACGTGGCCGTGGTCGGTGCCGGTCCGGCAGGGCTGGCATCTGCCGTGTATGCCGCATCGGAAGGCCTGGACACGATCGTCATCGAGGGCGTGGCTCCTGGTGGCCAAGCAGGCACCAGTTCAAAGATCGAGAACTATCTCGGCTTTCCGACTGGCATTTCGGGACAGGCGCTGGCGGGTCGAGCACAAGTCCAGGCCCAGAAGTTTGGCGCGCGCCTTGCCATATCCCGCCATGCCAGTGAACTGATTTGCGAGCGACAGCCCTTTCGCATCGTTCTCGATGATGGGCAGGCCGTTCAGGCAAGGTCGATCGTCGTCGCGACCGGGGCACGCTACCGCAAGCTCAGTGTCGCCAACTACGCCAAGTACGAGGGGCAAGGCATCCACTATGCCGCCACCGCGATGGAAGGCCAGCTTTGCGACGGGGAGGAAGTTGTCGTGGTCGGCGGCGGCAACTCAGCCGGCCAGGCGGCCGTTTTCCTGTCGCGGATGGCCAAGCACGTCCACATCCTGGTCAGGGCCGGCGGTTTGGCCGCCACCATGTCGGACTACTTGGTCCAGCGGATTGCCTCGTCGCCAAAGATCACCCTGCATGCCCGCAGCGAGATCACCGCGCTCGAAGGCGACGCGATGCTGCGGCGGGTCACCTGGACCAACCGGGTGACCGGGGACGAACAAACCCATCAGGTCGGCAACGTCTTCGTGATGATCGGTGCCGAACCGAACACCGACTGGCTGGACGGCTGCCTGGAGCTGGACGCGAAGGGCTTCGTCCTGACCGGCCAGGACCCTGATGGGCGTGCACTCTCCTCACCCTTCTCGACGAACCGGCCCGGGATCTTCGCGGTTGGCGACGTCCGTGCGGGCTCCGTCAAGCGTGTCGCGTCCGGCGTCGGCGAAGGCTCGGTCGTGGTGGCGGCGGTTCATCAATTCCTGAACCCGGAGGTCGCCTGAACGACGAGGGGCAGAGCGCTCGGGTCGACGCCTAGGAAGTCCTCCTGCGAGCCTAGCAGGACGGCTTGCGGCTGGCCGTCCTGGCCTGGCTGGTCGCCTTGGCAGGTATGGGTGTGTCGCGCCGCCGGGACGAGCCGCAGCCATCTTGGGCGCCATCGGGTTGTCCGCGCTGATCGGGATCGTCCACCACCGGATCATCGGGTCGCGCCACGATCATCACAGTCGACATAGCGCGACCCGTGACGTCGGTGGTTCTGCGCTCACCGTGCAGCAGACCTCGCCGTGATGCGGGCGATCGCGGAAGCGAAGCGCGACCTGACCTCCAGGACGTTCGGCGGATACGTTCCCGAAGACGTCGCGCGCCCTGGCCGCCGATCGCGGCGTCCTCGGCCGAGCCAGCGCCTTGCCAATGTCCTGTTCTTGGACATCGTGGGCTTCACGTCGATCGCCGCGCCGTTGGCGCCGGACGAGGTCGTCGCGATGCTGAACGGGTTTGTCGACGCCGTCATGCAACGTTCAACTTGTCCGTCGACGATCCGGGACATGCTGCGCATGCGCTCGAGGCTTTACTCAAGGCCAGCGGCTTGGCGAGCGGCCGCACCTTCCAGGGGTCACGCTCAGCGAGCGCATCGGCATGAACACCGGCCTTCTGACCGTAAACTTGGCAGCAAGGCTGGAGGCGGCGAACAAGGACCGCGGCACCTGGCTGCTGGTCAGCGAGGCGACACTGGCCGCCTCGGCGGCACGCTTCCGTTTCAGGGCGATCAGTACCATTGCCATTCGCCACAAGCACCGGCCGGCAAGCGTCTACACCGTCGCATGATCCGGCTCCCGCAACGTATTGCCGGCAGAGAAACAATAGAAACCTTGCGGCTCAACTGCAGGACATCACCCGGAAAGACAGGATCGGCATGGTCACGGCACATCCGGCGCGCAGCAGGCCCGGGATGAACGTGAGGACCGAATATGCCGATTGTGATTCACGGAACCAACGACGACGACTCGATCATTATCGACAAGGAGATCAATGGAACGATTTTCGATGACAGGATCTATGGCCATGATGGCCTGGACGACATCTATGCCAGCTTGGGCAACGACGTCGCCTTCGGCGGCAACCACGCCGACCATGTGCATGGCGGCTATGGGAACGACAGCCTGAACGGCGACGCCGGGGACGACTACCTGTTCGGCGACCAGGGCAACGACATCCTGCTGGGTGGCAGCGGCAACGACGAGATCAAGGGAGGCACCGACAACGACATCCTATTCGGCGGTGCCGGCCACGACGGGCTCTATGGCGAGGCCGGCGACGACGAGCTGTTCGGCGAGAACGGCAACGACCTGCTTCGTGGTGGCGCCGGCGCGGACGGGCTGTCGGGCGGCGGTGGCATCGACACGGCAAGCTATGTCGGTGCATCCGGGAAAGTGTTCGTTCACCTCGGGACCGGCCAGGGGCTGTGGGGCGAAGCCCATCACGACGTGCTGGTCGGGATCGAGAACGTCACGGGAACCAACTATGACGATCAGCTGGTTGGACATGGTGGTGCCAACCGCCTCGAAGGTGGCAGCGGCAACGACCAGCTCTTCGGCGGCGATGGCGGCAACGACCGGCTGCTGGGCCAGGACGGCAACGACACGATCTACGGTGACGAAGGCGCCGACTACATCGATGGCGGTGCACAGGACCTGGACACGCTCGTCTATCACGGCTCGAACGGCGGCGTGATGGTCAACCTTGAGACCCACCAGGGCGAAGGAGCAGACGCAGCCGGCGACACGATCTACGGTATCGAGCGGCTGATCGGCTCCTACTTCGACGACACGCTGATCGGCGACCACGCTGCCAACCGCCTGTTCGGCGATATCGGCCACGACACGCTGCAGGGCGGTGGTGGCGGCGACTTCCTGGACGGCGGAACGGGCACGGACACGGCGTCCTATGTGGGGTCGCAGGCTGGCGTGAAAGTGGCCCTCAACGGCATTTCACCCTCTGGCGGCCATGCCGCCGGGGACACACTCGTCTCCATCGAGAACCTGAAAGGATCCGGTCACGCCGATGAGTTGACTGGCTCGGGTGCAACCAACGTCCTGCATGGGGAAGGCGGAGCGGACCAGCTCTTCGGGCTTGCTGGCAACGACGTGCTGATGGGCGGTGCTGGCAACGACATCCTCAAGGGTGGTGCCGACCAGGATATCGTCGTTGGCGGAACAGGGAAGGACACCCTCCACGGCAACAGCGGCGCCGACAGGTTCCAGTTTGCCTCGATCACCGAAAGTGGCCTGTCCACGACAACACGCGATCTGGTCGTGGATTTTGCTCAAGGCCAGGACAAGCTGGACCTGTCCCTGCTCGACAACAACAGCGCAACCTTCGCAAACGGCTCCCTCAGCTTCATCGGCGAGACCGCCTTCAGCGCCGTCGGGCAGGTGCGCTACTTCCACGAGGACGGCAACACCATCGTCGAGTTGAACAACTATGGCAGCCAGGGCGTGGAGATGCAGGTGGCACTGGTCGGCACGTTCGACCTGGCAGCCTCGGACTTCATGCTCTGATTTGGCGAAAGGCGCGGCTGGACGATCTCCATCCGCGCCAGCGCCTCGCTGGTGTCCCTAGCCTGTCAGCCAGGCCAGCGAACGGCGTAGCTGGGCAGTGGCTTCCTGGTCGAACCAGCGCCCATGCGTGAAGATGACGCGCTCGGGCTCCATCGCGATGAGCCTTTCAGCAGCTGGCGCGGCCTCGCTCCGCTTCATCTTGACCAGCATTCGGAGATAAGCCGGCGCTTTGCCGTCCGGCGCGGTGGCACCGACGAGATGCGCGCCGGGACGCATCCACCAGGGCAGCTTCTGGGGCTCCACGTTCACCACAAGGTCGGTCAGGACCAGCGTCCGTGTCGGACGGTGAAAGAAAGCGATCTCGGTGAATCCGCCACCGCCCGGTATGACCAGCTGTTCGATTTCCTGCGCCCAGTCCGCCGGCGCCACTGCCGAGAGTTCGCGATCGATGCGCAGCCCGGATTTTTGGACCTGCGAACGCTCGCGCAGTCCGGGTGCCGCCCATGTCACGGCATCGGGACAGGCATCCTGCCACTGCTTGAGGAACGACCAGTGCGCGATGTTGGGGGCCACGAGATGACGGATCGGGCCCAGTTCCTGCAACTGTCGCCGAAGGCCGTCGTCGAAGCGGGTGGGCGAGTGCAGCAGCAGATCGCCGTTCGCCAGCCGGATCACGGTCATGCGGACCGGCATGGGCAGACCCAGCATCCTGTGCGGACCGCTGTCGACGATCCAGACGCCAGGCGCAACCGGCTTGGCCACGTCCAGCGGCGGATAGGTCACGTCATGATCCGCAGGCATGGCCGCTCCCCTTGGATGCGAGGCCATGCCGGCGCGCCCTCAGGCGTGGACGGGGACCCGCAGTTTCATTGCCGGACGCGGTGCTGGATCCACGGCCCTTTCGGACCTCGCAGGTCCAACATGCGGCTTGTCCGTGATGACCTGACCTGCATGGCCAGCAACGCCGGCCGGCTCGGCGTAGCCGCTCAGTTGTGCCGTCCGCTCCAGCACTCGCGCGATCGCGTGGCTGACGTGACGAACGTCCATGTGCCGAAGATCCACGGCGTTTGCCCCCGGGGTGTTCTGCTACCACGGGAGAATATAAGGAACAAACATAGAACATCAAGGTAGGTGGGACGTTCTTCCTCATGCGTATCGAGACCGGTCGTCGGCGCGCGAGCGCTGCCAAGCCAGGAGACCCATCGAGAGCGCTGCCAGCCCGAGCAGGGCCACCGTCGGCACGCCGCCATTGTTGGGCCCGTGCCGCCAGCCACCGCGGACACGCCGGCCGTCTTCCATGGGCGCAAAGAGATTGCCGCTCGTGGGAGGGCTCGGTTCGTTCGCGAGGAACCCTGCATTCAGCAGCCTGCCATTGATGCGGGTGCCGAACGGACCCAGCAGCGGTTTGAGGAAACTGCCGACTTTGCCGAATCCACCGATCACCACCTCCGCTTGCGGATGGTCGACAAGCTCCACCACCGTGTCGGCCACCTTCTCCGGCGTGTACACAGGCGGCGCAGCGCGCACGCGGTGATGACTGAAGTTCGCGGCATGCTCGAAGAACGGCGTGTCGATCACCGAGGGGAGAATGGTGCAGACCTGGATGGCCGGCTGGTCCAGCACTTCCTGGCGCAGCGCCTCGGAGAATCCCCGGATCGCAAACTTGCTGGTGGCATAGGCAGATGAATCAGGCTTGGCGATGCGCCCGACGATGGAGGCGTTCTGAATCAGCGTGCCGTGTCCTTGCGCCCGGAACTGCCGCATCGCGACCTTCGCACCGTGCATGTAGCCGAACACATTGGTCTCGATCACACGGCGCCACGCATCCGATGGAAGATCCTCGAAGCGGCCAAAAATCCCGACCCCGGCGTTGTTGAACCAGACGTCGATGCGGCCGAACCGCTCCATTGCGCGGCGGCCGAGTGCCTGAACCTGTCTCTCGTCGGTGACATCCGTAGGAACCGCCATGGCAGTAGCGCCCAGTTCCGCACATTCCTGCGCCGTCTCGTGCAGCATCCGCGCGCGGCGCGCGGCGAGCACCAGCGACGCGCCGCGCTTGGCGAAGGCATAAGCGGTGGCCCGACCGATGCCACTGGACGCACCAGTGATGACGATGACGGGAGGAATGTTCCTCATGGACATCGTGGATCGTCTCCGATTGAAGCAGGTCTTGCCGATGGCAGGAGAAGAACTGCATGCGGCCATGCAGCAAACTGCCACCTGAACCATGGCTGACCACTCGGGTTCCGCCCAGGCTTGCGGCCCAGCGGATATGCGGTGCGGACGTTCAGGGGATCGGCAGGACGTTGGTGTGCTTGACCTGGGCCAGGGCGAAGCTCGACTCGATCGAGCCGACGCCTTCGAGCCGGGTGAGCTTCGTCTTCAGGAACACCTCGTAGGCTTCCAGATCCGGAACGACGATCCGGAGGAGGTAGTCTCGCTGGCCCGTCATCAGGTAGCACTCGACAACTTCCGGCCAGCCCTCGACCGCCGTGGCGAAGCGGTTGATGTCGTGCTCGCGCTGCCGCTCCAGCTTGACGGATGCAAAGATGCTGATCGGTAGGCCCACCGCCTTCTGGTCGACCACCGCGACGTAGCCGCGGATGATCTTGGCTTCCTCCAGGAGCCGTACCCGCCGCAGTGTGGGTGACGGTGTCAAGCCTACTCGGGCAGCGAGATCGTGAAAGGCCATGCGACCATCCCGCTGGAGACTGGTCAGGATCTTCCGGTTGATCGTGTCGAGGGGTGACTTTGGCATCTGCAACTACCAGTCGGGCTATGCACGCAGGAATCCGGCAATCCACGTGTGGACGCTAGCTAAAATCAGCAGCCTCTTCCGCTGGCTCCGGCCTATACCATCGTCATCAGACTTCAGGATCAGGGGATGTCATGAGCGATCCGCGCCTTCCGTATCTCGAAGAGCTGGAACGCAAGATCCTCTGGCTCTCGACCTGGACCATCCACCACGCCAACCATGTCCGTCCGTCCGACGATGGCCTGAAGGTGGGTGGCCATCAGGCCTCGTCGGCCTCGCTCGCGACGATCATGACTGCCCTCTACATGGCGGTACTGCGTCCGGAGGATCGGGTGGCCGTGAAGCCCCATGCCAGCCCGATCTTCCATGCCATCCAGTACCTGTTCGGCGAGCAGAGCCGGACCAACCTGGAGCGCTTCCGCTCGTACAAGGGGGCGCAATCCTACCCTTCGCGTACCAAGGATACGGACGACGTCGATTTCTCGACTGGATCGGTTGGACTGGGTGTCGCGCAGACGCTGTTCGCGAGCCTCGTGCAGGACTTCATCCACGGGCATGGCTGGAACCAGGACCGGCCGGAGGGCCGCATGATCGCCCTGGTGGGCGATGCGGAGATGGACGAAGGCAACATCTTCGAGGCCCTGCTGGAGGGCTGGAAGCACGGGCTGCGCAATACTTGGTGGATCATCGACTACAATCGCCAAAGCCTGGACGCAGTGATCCGGGAGGGGGTCTATGCCAGATTCGAGGCGCTGTTCCGTGCCTTCGGCTGGGACGTCATCATCCTCAAGCATGGCAGCCTTCAGCAGGCGGCATTTGCGGAGCCGGGTGGCGACAGGCTGCGCGACTGGATCGACGCCTGCCCGAACCAGCTCTACTCGGCCTTGACGTTTTCGGGCGGTGCCGCCTGGCGCAGGCGGCTGATGGATGATCTTGGCGACCAGGGGCCAGTCGCAGCACTCCTGGAACGCCGGTCGGACGAGGAGCTTGCCAGGCTCATGACGAATCTCGGCGGGCACGACCTGCCGGGGCTGCTGGACGTGTTCGAGCGCATCGACCACGACCGGCCGACCGTGTTCATCGCCTATACGGTCAAGGGCATGGGTCTGCCGCTGGCCGGCCACAAGGACAACCATGCGGGGCTGCTGACCAGGGAGCAGTTAGACACGTTTCGCACGGCCAACCATGTGCGGCCAGGGCATGAATGGGAGCCCTTCGAGGGGCTGCGGATGGCACCGGGCGATCTCCGGGCCTTTCTGGACGCGGTTCCGTTCCGCGCGCGCGGTCGACGCCGCTACGAGGCCGCACGCATCGAGGTGCCGGCACAACTGGCAACGCCGGACCATGCCGTGCTCTCCACGCAGGCCGGCTTCGGCCTGATCCTGAACGATATCGGACGAACCGACTCCGAGTTTGCCGCGCGGATCGTCACCACCTCGCCGGACGTCACCGTCTCCACCAACCTCGGAGCGTGGGTGAACCGCCGCGGCCTGTTCGCGAAGGAGGAGATGCAGGACCTCTTCAGGGCCGAGCGTATCCCTTCCACCTACAACTGGACCTTCTCCACCAAGGGCCAGCATGTCGAGCTCGGTATCGCCGAGATGAACCTGTTCTTGATGCTCTCCGCGCTGGGCCTGTCGCATTCGCTGTTCGGCGAGCGCCTCCTGCCGATCGGGACGCTGTACGATCCGTTCATCCAGCGCGGCCTCGATGCCCTGAACTATGCCTGCTATCAGGACGCCCGCTTCATCGTGGTCGCGACACCGTCCGGCGTGACGCTGGCGCCCGAGGGAGGCGCCCACCAATCGATCAGCACGCCGATGATCGGGATGGCCCAGGATGGCCTGGCCGCCTTCGAGCCCGCTTATGTCGACGAGCTGGCGATCATCCTGCGCTTCGCGTTCGATTACCTGCAGCGGAGCGGAGATGCCGATCCGGACGAGCGCTCCTGGCTGCGCGACGCCAGGGGAGGATCGGTCTACCTTCGCCTGTCGACACGCTCGCTGGAGCAGCCCCATCGGTCGCTGACGGGCAGCTTTGCCCAGCAGGTCGTTGACGGCGCCTACTGGATGCGCGAGCCTGGCCCGAACCCGCAGGTCGTCATCGCCTACATGGGTGCCGTGGCGCCCGAGGCGATCGAGGCGGTGGGGCTGATGGCCGAGGATCGCCGCGATGTCGGCTTGCTCGCGATCACATCGGCCGACCGGCTGAACGCCGGTTGGACGGCGGCACAGAGGGCCCGGGAAAGCGGAGCCATCCATGCTCGCAGCCATATCGAGCGGCTGCTGGCACCCCTGCCCTCCAATTGTTGCCTGGTGACGGTGCTGGACGGCTACCCGGCGACGCTGGCCTGGCTGGGCTCGGTGATGGGACACCGCACGCGTTCGCTGGGGGTCGAGCATTTCGGCGAGACCGGGACCATCGCAGACCTCTACCGGCGGCACGGCCTGGACGCGCAGAGCATTGTTGCAGCTGCTGAGGTGATCGCGCCAGGGCGGCCCATCCGGTACCTGAGGCCAGCCAGCTGAGCCCGCCGGAGCGGGCCACAGCTAGCCTCGGATCACGCTTGGTTCAGATAGCGCATCCACGTGGTCCGGGACGAGAGTACGGACGACTGCGAAACGCAGGCTTGGCGGCAGCGCAGAAGCCGATCGATTGTTCGTACCCATTGGCTTTAGGCGGGCCTTAGCTCGACCACGAGCTGCTGCTTGCTCGCAAGCATTGGACGCTGTTGATCAACTACCGTTGACCAGCACCGCCACGGGGAGGTCGGTCAGCAGGTCGGTGATCGGCTGACCGCCGCCACCAAGCTCGACGTCACGTCCCGTCAGCAGATCGCGCCAATTGCGCCCCTGAAGGTCGGTCAAAGCAGGTAGTTGGGCATCAATGGACGTGCCACGACCGGGGAAACGCGCCGCTATCACCAGCAAGGCCTGCCCCTCATGCCGACGCAGAAAGGCACAGACACGCTCTGCGTCGGTACCCGTTGCAGCCACCGGTTCGTAACTGCCTTGGCCGAACAAGGCTGGGCAGCGGCGGCGGTGCTGCAAGAGGGCTTGGATGGCAGCCATCTTGAACCGTCCGTCGCGCCAATCCTCGAAGAACGACCGCATGGCGTGGCCGCGATCGCGCGCCAGGGCCAAGCTGACATCTGCCAGCAACTGCTCCCGCTGCTCGTAGTCAACGGGGCGACGATTGTCGGGGTCGACCAGGCTCAAGTCCCAGAGATCAGCACCTTGGTAGATGTCGGGCACGCCTGGTACCGTCAGCTTCAGCACCGTCTGAAGGAGCGTGTTGGTGGCGCCCAAGGTGGCTACGCGCAAGGCGAACGGACGAAAGGCGTCGAGAAACGCATTGGACCGCTCGGCGTCCAGCGCGTCGTCGACGAAGCCCAGCACCGCGTCCTCGTAGGCCTGATCGGGTGCGGTCCAGCTCGTATGAACCTTGGCCTCGCGCACCGACTTGGTCATCGCTCCCTTCAGCCGCTCCTTGAGCGTGTCGAGAACGGCCTGATCCATGGCATCGTCGAGAAGCTCGACCGGCCAGGCGCCGAGGAGAAGTTGGTAGAACAGATACTCATCGTTGCGGTCCGGCGGTGCGGTGCCTTCGACATCACCTCGACGTGCCCGCAGGATACGGCTCCATGCCTGCACCTGTCGCTGCCATTCCTCCGGCAGCTCTGACAGAGCAGCCAGCCGCGCCCGCGTGTCCTCACCGCGCTTGGTGTCGTGGGTGGAACTGGACAGCAAGGCGTGCGGCCAGTGATCGGCCCGCTGCTGGTTGGCCCGGTGGAAGGCCGACAAGGTGGTGCCGAAGGTTTCTGGATGGCCGCCCACCTCGTTGAGCGCCACGAAGCGGTTGAACCGGTAGAAGGCCGTGTCTTCCAGCCCCTTGGCCATGACCGGCCCGCTCAGCTGCTGGAACTTCATGGCGCAGCGCAGGGCGACATGACGGCTGAAGCCGCTCTTGGGCTGGGCGACGAGACCACCGGAGA
>NZ_DATAGQ010000242.1:0-74098 GCF_036263595.1 Geminicoccus sp.
GTGCACCTGAAACACGTTCTTCGCTACATCGAGGCCAATCCGGACCACTTGCATCGCCAATCTCCATTGGGCGGAACTGCTCTTATTGCGCTCGGAAGGTCAGCAACGGGAGCAGAGGGCGTCCACCCCATTTCGACTGGCTTGGCCTGCTGGCCATGGCAGCCTTCCTGGGCTCCATGGAGTATGTCTTTGACGAAGGCCCCCGCTGGGACTGGCTGGAGGACGAGACGGTCCGCTATGCCTTCGTCATGGCCGTGGCAGCCGGCATCTTCTTTTTCTGGCGGGTGCTCAGCTACCGCCAGCCGATCGTCGATCTGTGGGCGTTCCGCGATCGCAACTTCGCGATCGGCTGCACGCTGAGCTTCGTGCTGGGGATCGGCCTGTATGGCTCGGTCTATCTGCTGCCACTCTTCCTGGGCAGCGTGCGTGGCTATAACGCCTTGCAGATCGGTCAGATCATGTTCGTGACCGGCCTGTTCCAGTTCATGTCGGCACCGATCGCGGGCATTCTCAGCAAGAAGCTGGAGCCGCGCCTCATGCTGGCGCTGGGCCTCTCCTTGTTCGGCCTCGGCGTCTATCTCAATCACTTCGTGACCAACCAGAGTTCATTGGGTGAACTCTTCCTGCCGCAGGCGATCCGCGGCGTGTCCTTGATGCTTTGCTTCCTGCCGATCAACACCCTCGCCCTCGGCACCCTGCCACCGGACAAGATCAAGAACGCGTCGGGCCTCTACAACCTCATGCGCAACCTGGGCGGAGCCATCGGCCTCGCGATGATCAATACAGTGATCGATCATCGCATGGCCCATCACATGCGCCATCTCCTCGACCAGCTGACGCTATCCCGCAACGTGGTCACCTCGACGCTCGACGCGATGAGCGGCCGGTTCGCCGATCTGCTCACGACCGATCCCGACAAGGCGGCCCTCCGCTCGCTGATCGGGATGGCCCAGCAGGAGGCGAGCGTGCTCACCTATGCAGATGCCTTCCTGCTGATGTCGTTCGTGTTCTTCGCGGCCCTGCTGCTCATGCCGCTCGTGCATCGGCCCAAAGCCGCCGGAGCGCCGGCCGAGGCGCACTAGCGGCATACCAGAGGTCGGGCCGAGATCAGTTCCCGTAGGGATCGAAGCTGAAGTACTTCTTGGCGATCGTCATGTAGGTGCCGTCGTTGCGCATCGACACGATCGCCTCGTCGACCTTGACCTTCAGGTCGGGATCATGACGGGGAACGATCACGCCGATACCTTCGCCGAACCAGCGGCGATCGTTGTAGGGCGGGCCGGTGAACTCCAGCTTCTTGCCGTGCTTACCCTTGATCGCCGTCTGCTGCAGCGACCATGCATCGGCCAGGATCACATCGACCTTCTTGTTGACCAGGGCCTGCACCATCTCGGGCAAGGTCGTGTACCGCTCGATCGTCGCGACCTCGGTGAACTGGGACGTCACGAACTGGTCGTGGGTCGTCTTCGCCTGGACGCCGATCGTCTTTCCCCGCAACGACTTCCAAATACCCTCAACCTCATCGCCTTTGCGACGAAGGAACATGGCAGGCGTGTGATAGTAACGCTCGCTGAACATGATGCCGCGACGGCGGCGTCCGTCAGTGATCGAGGTGGATGCCACGACCATGTCGGCTCTGCGCTTGTTCACGGCGTCCAGAATCTGGTCCCAGGTCACCTGCACCTTGGTGCATTTCACCTTCAGGCGCTTGCAGATCTCATCGGCCATGTCGATGTCAAACCCTGACAGCTTTCCCTTCTTGTCGACGGTACTGTAGGGAGGATAGCTGCCGTCCACGGCGATCTTCAGGTTCTGGGTGGCGGCGTGAGACAAGGCCGGCAGGGCCATGACGAAGGCAATGGCGATCGCGGACAATCGATAGCGCATGGTTAGGGAACCCGTTGACGGATGAGCATCGCACGGATGCCCCGCCGTCCCACGCTGGTCAACCCTTGAGATTGCCTGAGAGGAACTGTCGTACACGCTCGGAGCGAGGCGCCCCGAAGAAGGAGGATGGCGGACCCTGCTCCTCGATCCTGCCCATGTGCAGAAAGATCACGTCGCTCGCGACCTCACGTGCGAAGCCCATCTCGTGGGTGACCACGATCATGGTGCGACCCTCCATCGCGAGGTCACGCATGACCTTCAGGACCTCGCCTACCAGTTCCGGGTCCAGCGCTGAGGTAGGCTCGTCGAACAACAGCACGTCCGGCTCCATCGTCAGCGCCCGGGCGATCGCCGCACGCTGCTGCTGACCACCGGAGAGGTGCGAGGGATAGGCGTCACGCTTATCCCAGATGCCGACCTTGTTCAGGAGCGCCTCCGCCCGGGCCATGGCCTCCTTGCGTGGCAGCTTGAGCACGTGGATCGGCGCCTCGATCACGTTGTCGAGGATGGACATGTGGGACCAGAGGTTGAACTGCTGGAACACCATGCCGAGCCGTGTGCGCAGCCGTTCCACCTGACGACGGTCGGTCGACCGCAGCTTGCCGGTCTTGTCGGCCACCAGGCTGATCTCCTCGCCGCCGACGATGATCCGGCCGGAATCCGGCATCTCGAGGAGGTTCAGGCAGCGCAGGAAGGTGCTCTTGCCCGAACCTGACGATCCGAGCATGGCGATCACGTCGCCCTTGTTGGCCCGAACCGAGACGCCCTTGAGGACTTCCAGCGCCCCGAACGTCTTGTGGATGTCCTGCGCGACGAGGGCTTGGTGCGATTCGCTCATCGGCGAGGGGCCGGCTCCTGGTTTCAGGGTGAAGCGTGAGGGGCGCCCGGACATGCGTCAAGCCGTTCCGTCCTTGGGATTCGCACAACGATCTGTACTTCCATCACGAAGAACTTTCTCCATCCTCTAGCCGTACAATCTATGATCCGCCATCGTCGGCACACGCAGCAAACCGGTTCCATGGAGGCCGGAAGGCGGGATGTCGGGCGTACCGGCCAGGCGGAGATCAGGTCGGCCGAGAGAGGAGATGCTTCATGACGTACAGCTTGCCGCAAAAATTGCTCGCAGAGTTCATTGGCACGTTTGCACTGATCTTCATCGGCGCCGGAGCAGGCGCGGTGATCGGGGGCGGCACGGGAGGCTTCGCCGGCATCATCGCGATTGCCTTTGCGCACGGCCTTGTCATCCTGACCTTCGCCTATGCCTATGGCGCCATTTCCGGCGGCCACTTCAACCCTGCCGTGACGGTCGGCCTGCTCACCGCCGGCGAAATCAGCGTATCCGACGCGGTCGCCTATATCGTCTCCCAGCTGCTGGGCGGCATTGTCGGCGGGCTTCTGCTGCTCATGGTCCTGGGTGGCGCCGAGACGGGTCTCGGCAAGCCTGGGCTGTTCTCCGGCCAGATCGGCACCGTGACCGTCACGGTGAGCTGGTTCGCGGGCTTCGTGATCGAAGCAGTTCTCGCGTTCTTCCTGGTCAACACCATCCTGAATACGGCCGTGGCTGGCCGTGGGGGCGACCTGGCGCCGGTCGCCATCGGCTTCACGCTGGTGCTGAACATCATCACGGGCGGAATGCTCACCGGTGCGGCCTTCAACCCCGCCCGGGCGCTGGGACCGATGGTAGCGACCGGCGACTTTTCGAACTTCATCCTCTACATGATCGCCCCGCTGGTGGGTGCCGTCGTCGCCGCTCTTCTGTACAAGGGCGTGTTCAGCCCGAAGCGCTGATCCGGCGTCAGGATACTGCCAACTTGCGATCCAGCTCGGCCAGCCGAGGGACCGCCACGACCTGGAGGGACCTCTGCCGGCCGCGCACCTCGAACAGCGTCGGCTCGAACGGCGGCTCGATTCCGGCCAGGCGAAAAACGTCGGCCGAAATCACCGCTTCGGCGCCGAATTCCTTGCAGGCTGTTTCCAGCCGGCTCGCAACATTCACGACGTCGCCGATCACGGTCAGGCCGATCGTCTGTCCCCAGCCCAACTCGCCCAGGATGACGTTACCCGCATGGAGCCCGACCCCCAGGCGCAACGGCTCCTTGAGCTCTCCTCGCATCTCGGCCGAGATCCGCTCGAGACCGACCGAGATCGCCTTGGCTGCATTCAGGGCCGCCCGCGCCCCGGCCTCAGGGCCGTCATCCAGACCGAACAGGGCCATGACCCCGTCGCCGATGAACTTGTCGACGCGGCCTCCCATCCGCTCGACCACCTGGCCCGACAGGGCGAACCAGCGGTTCAGGAGAAAGACGACGTCGTAGGGCAGATGCTGCTCGGAGATGCGGGTGAACCCCCGCAGGTCGGCGAACATGACGACCAGTTCGCGCTCCGTGCCCTGGCCAGGATCCATTGGCCGCCGGACCTCGTCGGCCGCTCGATCGACGGCGACGAGTGGGGTGACCTGCAGGGTATGGGTTGGCCGGATCTGGCAGGCGAGGCGAACATCGGGCTGGGCCTGGATCCGAGCTAGCACCCGGGCTTCCGATCCGGATGGGCCGGACAGTCGCTCAAGCCCGCGTGAGACCCTGACGCGGCAGGTCGAGCAGCGTCCGCGGCCGCCGCAGACCGACGCATGGGGAAGCCGTGCCGACCGGGCTGCCTCGAGGACAGTGGAACCCTTGGGCACCCGCACGATCCGGTGGTTCGGGAACTCGATCTCGACCGAACCGGTGCGGGCGATGACGATGCGCCGCCCGAGCCTGTAGAGCGCGGCGATCGCGATCAGCCCGTAGAAGGCCAGGAGGAGGTGATCCTCCAGCCGATAGATCCAGGCGCGCTCGGCATTGCCGCCCCAGTTCTGGACCTGCCGCAGGCCAGCGATCCAGGCAGGATCGGCCTGGGCGCGTGCGGCCACTTCCCGCGCACCTTCGAGCATGCCGAAGAAGGCCAGCGTCGGGAGCAGCACGGCGAGGGTCAGGAAGATTGGCTTCGCCTGGCCGTACCAACGCTCCAGTTTCAGCCAATGATGCACGCCGATGCAGCCATGGACCCAGACGACCAGCAGCAGTTCCGTCTGCCGCTGGATGCCGCCCGGCCAGAGCAGATTGAGCAGATAGGCGTAGCTGTCATCCAGGCCCTGGACATAATGCAGCACACCGGTGCCCAGCACGTGAATGGTCAGATAGTAGGGGATGATCAGGCCCGATGCGATCTGCAGCCAGTCACCCGCCGATATGCGCAGCGTCCGACGCTGCCAGACCTTGCGCAGACCCAGCACCGGATGCACCAGGAAGGCACCGAACAGGATCCATTCGAGCGGCGAGCGCCACACCGCCAGGAAGACCACCCGCCCCAGTTCCATCGCTTCGAGGGATACCAGCCCCAGCGCGTGGTTCATCAGGTGCGTCAACGTGAACAGGAACAGGACGAGCCCCGAATAGAGGCGCAGGCGGCCGGGTTCGATCAGCGCCGAGGTGCGTGCCATCTTCGTGCCCGCTTTGGCCAGCTTGTCGTCTTCCTGCTACGAGAGTGCGCACGCAGCGATCAGGGAACGACCCATGGACCACTTCGATCGTATATGGGTCAACGTCCATCTTGCGACGATGACGCCGGACGCAACAGAGCGTGGTGAAATACGGGACGGTGCCCTGGCGGTCCGGGACGGCAGGATCGCCTGGATCGGTCGTCGCGCGGATCTTCCCGACATGCCAGTCATGGAGGTGCATGATGGCGCCGGGGCATGGCTGCTGCCAGGCCTGATCGACTGCCACACCCATGCCGTGTTCGCGGGCGACCGTTGCGGCGAATTCGAGGAGCGGCTCGAAGGCGTGCCCTATGTGGACATCGCCAGGCGCGGCGGTGGCATCCGGCGCACGGTCGAGGCCACGCGGGCAGCCGACCTTGAAGCCCTGGTCGCCCTCGCCCGCCCGCGTCTCGCACGCCTTCTGGCCGAGGGTGTCACCACTGTCGAGATCAAGTCCGGCTATGGCCTGGAGACCCAGGCGGAGCTGCGGATGCTGCGGGCGGCACGAGCACTTCAGCGGGCGGCCGACATGTCGGTGGTGACCAGCTTCCTGGGCGCGCATGCCTTCCCGGTCGATCTGCCACGCGCCGACTATGTGGATCTGGTCTGCGGGCCGATGCTCGACGCCGTGGCGGCCGAGGGCCTGGCCGACGCGGTCGACGGCTTTTGCGAGGGCATCGCCTTCTCGCCCGCCGAGACCGAACGGGTGTTTCAGGCGGCCAGGGCCAAGGGTCTTCCGGTGAAGCTGCACGCCGACCAGCTGTCCGACACGGGCGGCGCCGCGCTGGCGGCCCGCTTCGGCGCCCTGTCCTGCGATCACCTCGAGTATACGAGCGAGGCTGGCGTGCGTGCGATGGCAGAAGCCGGCACGGTCGCGGTGGTCCTGCCTGGTGCCTTCTACATGCTCCGCGAAAAGCAGTTGCCGCCGATCGACCTGTTCCGCCGGCACGGGGTGCCGATGGCCGTGGCCACGGATGCCAACCCCGGCAGCTCGCCGATGCTCTCGCCACTCCTCGCCATGAACATGGCCTGCATCCTGTTCGGTCTCACGCCCTACGAGGCGCTCCAGGGTATGACGGTCTATGCGGCGCGTGCGCTGGGCCTCGAGAAGGACCGTGGCACGCTCGAGGTGGGCAAGCGGGCCGACCTCACCCTGTGGCGGATCAGCAGGCCAGCGGAGCTTTGCTACTGGCTGGGCTTCGGGGACAGGCTGCTGGTCGAGCGGGTTGTGGCCGGCAGGCCTTCAGCCGCCACCCGGCGCGGGCTTGGCTGACGCCTGCAGGGCCTGGTCGATCGCGGCAGTGATGGACGGGTCGTCCGGCTCAGTGCGGCTGCCCCAGGCTCCGCGCGGCAGACCGTCCGGTCCGATCAGGATCTTGTGGAAGTTCCACCTGGGCTCCGCCTCCGGCCCCAGCGTGGCGACGAGCCAGCGGTAGAGCGGATGGGCGTCCGTGCCACGGACATGCTCCTTTTCGGTCATCGGGAAGTCGATGGCGAAGTTGACCTCGCAGAACTCCTTGATCTCGCCGCTGGTACCGTACTCCTGCCCGCCGAAGTCGCCCGACGGGACGCCCAGCACGACCAGGCCGCGCTCCCTGTTCTGTTCCCAGACCGCCTGCAGCCCCTCGTACTGGTAGGTGAAGCCGCACATCGACGCCGTGTTGACCAGCAGGACCGGCCGTCCCGCGAACTCCTGCAGCGGCAGCGCCCCGCCTTCGATCCGGGTCAGGGAGAAGTCCCAGGCCGTCTTTTCGGCAGCGGCGGCCGGCGAAAGCATCGCCAGGAGCAGCAGGGCTGCAGCCGGGATCAACGAAGAGTTGCTTGCCATGGCGAGTGTCCTTGTTGCGGCTGTCCCACCTATCCTACGGCGAACGCGACCAGGGCGATGCCGATTCCGACCACAATCAGGCCGAACGCCAGCTTGGCGCTCCGTTCGCGCATGGCCGGGCTCATGCGGAAGACCGCAGGCGCCAGCCAAACCAGGATGGCCAGGGATGCGATGACCGGGAAGACCTGCTCGTAACCCATCCGCGCGCCCGCTCTTGACGTCTCCCCCGCATGTCGCTCCGAAGAGGGCTGGGGGCAAGGCATGCGGATCATGCAGATCGTGGCCGACGGACGGCCAGGGGGCGGGACGAGCGTGGTTCTCGACCTTTGCCGCGGCTTGCGCGCGCGCCATGGCCACGACGTCGTCCTGGCGAGCGCGCCGTCGAGCTACGTGCTGGAAGCAGCGAGCCAGGACGGGATCGAAGTCCATCACCTCGACCTGTGGAGGGGCCGGCTGGATCGCCGGGCACCGGCCGCGTTGAAGGCGCTCTTGGACCGGGTCAGGCCCGACCTTCTCCATGCCCATGGCAGCCGGGCAGGGCTGGCGGTCGCACGGAGCCTGGACCGGCCGAACGGCCCGCCGTTCGCCTATACCGTCCATGGCTACCACTTTGCGACCAAGGCCTGGCCGCACAAGCTCGCCGCGGCCATGGCCGAATGGCGGATCGGACGGCGGGCCAGTGCGGTCACCTGGGTCTGTGCGGCCGATCGTGCCTTGGCGGCCGCCTGGCGGCTCGACCCAGGACGCGCCGTCGATCAGGTGGTCTATAACGGTCTGGATATCGCCTCCCTGCCGGCTGTGGCCGCGGCCGATCCTGGGCTCGTCGCGTTCCTGGGCCGGCTGGTGCCGCAGAAGAACCCCGAGCTGGCGGTCGACCTCCTGACCCGGCCGGAGCTGGGCGATGCGCGCCTGGTGATGATCGGCGGCGGACCTCTGGAGGGCGCGCTTTGGGCACGGGCACGCGCGGCGGGCGTGGACGGCCGGCTGCGGATCACCGGGCCGTTGGAGCGTGGCCAGGCACTGGCGGAACTGGCACGGGCGGCAGTCCTGGTGCTGCCTTCGCTCTGGGAAGGCATTCCGGTGGCGCTGGCCGAGGCGATGGGGATCGGCGTGCCGGTGGTGGCTGCCTCGGTGCGTGGGGTGCCCGAGCTGGTCGAGCACGGCGTATCCGGGCTGCTGCGCAGCGACCCACACGACCTGGAAGGGTTCGCGCACGATGTCGGGCGGATCCTGAGGGACCCGATCCTGGCCGGCACAATGGTCCGGCATGCCCGTGCAGCCGTGGCCGAACGCTGTCGCCTGGAAGGCATGGTCGATGCGTATCACGAACTGTACCTGCGAATATGCAACCACGTCACGGGTGCAAGGTTGTAGTTCGCGTAGTGCTTGAGACCTCTAGCACTAAAGGCGTGCGCGCTCTAACAGATCGCGCATCGAAGCTTGCTTCCGGTATCGATGGTCGTCGCCGCGGCCCGATATCGGCGGGTGATGAACGGCATGGCGTCAACGCTCGAACGGTTCGAAGTCGCGGCACGTTCACGCCGGTCGGCCCGGGAGGCATGGTTCTTCCCGCTTCTGGACGCCACCCTGTTCGCGCTTGCCTTCTGGTGCACGCGCTGGCTGGTCGCGCACTATAGCGTCGAGGAAGCCCTGCCACCGGTCCTGCTCGGCCACATGTCCGCCGATGAGCGACCCTGGGTTTATGCTGCGCTGACGATCGCGGCCGTGGGGACCTTTTGGCGTCTCGGTCACTACGCAAGGCGGCGGCCCTTCTGGCTGGAGGTCGGCGACATCCTGTCCGTGCTGGGCGTGATGGCGCTAATCGACGCTGCCAGCCTGTTCCTGTCTCGCACGGAGATGTCCCGCCACTGGTTCCTGGCGAACTGGGCCTTCCTGGTCCTCGCGATCCCGCTGACGCGCATGGCGGCCAAGCACGCGCTGATGGCGATGGGGGCCTGGCGGCGGCCGACCGTGATCGTCGGCATCGGGCCGAATGCCGTGGACGCTGCCTCTGCCCTCTGGTCGGAGCCGATGCTGGGCTTCGAGCCGATCGCCTTCGTGGTGCCGCCCGGCAGCGACGCGCCGCGCAGCCTGAAGGTCGAGGACGGGGACCTGCCGGTCCTGAACACCCTGCCCTGGCCGGGCCTGCTCCCGCCAGAGCTGGGGACCCCGCATGTCGTGATCGCCCTCGAACTTGGCGAGGCGGAGCGCCATGCCAGCCTCGTCGAGCGGATCGCCCTGGGCTCCCGCTCGGTCGACGTGGTCTCGCCCATCCGTGGCCTCCCGGTCGCCACGGCGAGCGTCCCCCATTTCTTCAGCCACGACGTGCTGGCGCTGCGCCTGCACAACAACCTGGCCAGCGCCTGGAACCGGGGCATCAAGCGCGCCTTCGACCTCGTCATGGCGTCGATCCTTCTCGTCGTCCTGTCGCCCTTGTTCGCCTGGATTGCGTTGCAGGTACGGGAGACCGGCCGGGGCGTGGTGTTCGGCCATCGGCGGATCGGGCGGCGCGGCCAGCCCTTCATCTGCTACAAGTTCCGCACCATGGTGCCCGATGCCGAGGAACGGCTGCGCGAGCTGCTGGAGCGTGACCCCGACCGGCGTCGGGAGTGGGAGGAGCGGCAGAAGCTGGAAAGCGACCCGCGCATCACCTCGATCGGCCGCTTCTTGCGCCAGACCAGCCTGGACGAGCTGCCGCAGCTCTGGAACGTGCTGCGCGGCGACATGAGCCTGGTAGGACCGCGTCCGGTCGTGTCCGAGGAACTGGCCCGCTACGGCGACAGCCTGCCCTATTATTTCGAGAGCACGCCCGGCCTGACGGGCCTCTGGCAGATCAGCGGCCGCAACGACATCGACTACCGCCGCCGGGTCCACCTGGACTGCTGGTACGTCAAGAACTGGTCGGTCTGGTACGACCTGGTGATCCTCTTGAAGACGATCCCGATCGTGGTGTTCGGGCGCGGGGCCTACTGAGGCATCGCCGGTCCAGCTCGGGTTCGTTCGTGCACATTCGACGCGACGATGCGCCGGGACGGCGGCTGGCCGTCGGTCCCCCGCCTGCGCGGCAGGTGACGGACCAGGGCGGTGCCTCGGGTTCGTTCGTGCAGTTTCGCTGCGGGCGAGCAGCTGGCTCGGGTTCGTTCGTGCAATGCCGGATGGCAGGGAAGACAACAACATGCCCGGAATCCTGCAGACGGAGGATGGCTGCAGGATAGCATGGATAGGTTGGCGGTCCTAAACCTGTTGGCGGGCGATCAGAACAGCTGGGTCATGATGGCGATGATGGCGATCAGGCCTACGGCATAGGCGACCGTGCGGATGATCGTGATGCCGGCAAAGTAGCTGCCGGCGTGGACGAGGCGGGCGATCAGGAAGACGATGGCCGCACCGGCGGTGACGCCATTGTTGGCGCCGATGACATGGGCGGTCAGGATGACGATCGCATAAGGGACCAGGTTCTCGATCAGGTTCTGGTGGGCGCGCAGGCCGCGGCCGGCGGCACCGGTCGGCGGCGGCAGGCCCTCGCGGTTGCCGAGCAGGGGACCGGAGCCCACCTGCTTGACCCGCAGGCTGCCGTAGAAGGCTGGCATGACCAGGGCGAGGATGGCCAGCGCCACCAGGGTGAACAGTTCGGTCGTCACGGGCGGCTACTCCTCGGCCAACAAGGGCAGGGCCGGCGGCTCCTTCGAAGGACGCCGGCGGGTCTTCACGGTGCCACGGTCGAACAGGCCGGCCTGGTTGCCCCAGACATCCCAGCCGGGACGGCTGTCGCGTCCGAACATCTCGAGATAAGGCCCCTCGCAGAGCTGCTCGATGCGTTCGCGAACCTCGTCCGGTTTGCGCGAGTGCTCACGGCGCGGCGCCACCACCAGCCGCTTCACCGCGCCCGATTTTCGCCTGGGCTTGCCGCGGGTGGCGAGCAGGCAGAGCTCGGGATTGGCGCGGGTCCAAAAGCCCATGCCGGTGAAGAAGCCGGGGCCGGTGCGGTTCTGCTTCGTCCAGTGGAAACCCACCGTCTTGTACGTGAAACCCCAGGACCGGATCACGTCCAGGCCGCGCGGCAGGAGGGGGTCGGTGACCCACATCAGCAGAACGGCGTCCTTCGCGGCCCAGTCGGCGACCGGCAAGGCGGCGATGCCGTCCAGGGTCAGCGTGTCGTAATGGGCCTCGGCGCTGCGGGCCTTGCCGCGCTCGGACCAGGTGCCGAAGGTCCAGGGCGGGTCGGCATAGATGGTGCGGTACTCTCCCGCCCTTGGCGGCGGGTCCGGGTTCATCGGCCGGCGTCTTTCGCGACGCCGTCGACGGAAACCCAGCCGCCCGACTTGGCGGACAGGAGAATCGCGTCGACCGTGGCCTGGATTTCAGCGGCCTCGCGGAAGTCCGGGACACGTTGCCCCGCGGCACCAGTCAGGGTGCGGACGATCTCCGCGACCTCGATCGTCTTGATGTCGTTGAAGCCCAGCTGGTGGCCGGGTGCCGGGATGAAGCCGGCATAGTCCTTGTGCGCGGGCGTGGAAGGAATCTCGATCCAGCCATCGGTCACCGGCGAGCGGCCGGTGACGTAGAGCTTCAGCTCGTTCATCCGCTCCATGTTCAGGCAGATCGAGCCCTTGGAGCCCACCAGCTCGAACGCGAGGTACATCTTCCGCCCCGTCGCGACCCAGGACGCCTCGATGGTGCCCTTGGCGCCGTTGGCAAAGCGCACCAGGGCTCGGGCCTGATCATCCACCTCGACAGGGCGGCGGCCGCCTTCCCGGGTCGGGCGTTCCGCGACTACCGTATCGACGTCGGCACAAAGCCGCTCGATCGGGCCTACCACGTAGCGGGCAAGGCTGATGATGTGGCTGCCGAGGTCGGCCACCGCCCCTGCCCCGCCCTTTGGATCGAGGCGCCAGGTCCACAAGGACTTTGGGTCGGTCATGTAGTCTTCGGCGTGGATGCCGCGGAAGTTCCAGACCTCGCCGATCTCGCCGCTCTGGACGATCTCGCGGGCCAGCTCCGTGAGCGGGTTCCGGAGGTAGTTGAAGCCGACGAAGGTCGGCACCCCCGCAGCTTCCGCTTCACGGGCCAGCGCGAAGGCGGTCCGCGCGTCGGGCGCCAGCGGCTTCTCGCAATAGAGCGGCTTGCCTGCCGCGATCACGGCTCGGCACATCGGTGCGTGGAGGATGTTGGGCGTGGTGACGTCGACCAGGTCCACGGCCGGGTCGGCGACCAGCGCTTCCCAGTCGCCGGTGGAGCGGGCGAAGCCGAAGCCGGCGGCGGCCTTGCCGGCCGTGGCGGCATCTACATCCGCCAGCAGTTCGAGATGTGGCGTCACGTCGAGGGGAGAGGTCGATCCCGAGGCACGCCAGGCCAGCGCATGGCTACGGCCCATGAAGCCCGAACCGATCAGGCCGATGTTCAGACGGTTCACGTCAGGACCTCCCGGTTGACCACCACGCCCGGGTCGAGCTTGCCGTCGATGCCCGCCAGGACGTTCACAGCGGATTCGATCGCCATGCGCAGCATCGCCTCCGCGGTCACGCCAGCCGTGTGCGGGGTGAGCAGGACGTTCGGGGCCGCCAGGAGCGGGTTGCCGGGTGCCGGCGGCTCCTGGTCGAACACGTCCAGGCCGGCGCCGCGCAGGTGGCCGCTGGCAAGCGCCTCGGCCAGGGCCCGCTCGTCGACGATGCCCCCGCGCGCCGTGTTCACCAGCACGGCTCCTGGGCGCATGCGCGCGAGCATGGCGGCATTGAACAGGTTCACGGTGGCAGCCGTGCGCGGCAGGTGCAGGCTGACGAAATCCGCATCGCCCAGCGCCGGCTCCAGCTCCTCGACCTTGCGGCAGCCCTCGGGCGCCTCGGCGAAGGGGTCGAACACGTCCACCGTCATGTCAAAGGCCAGGGCCCGGCGGGCGAGTTCGCGGCCGGTGCGGCCGCAGCCGACCAGGAGCACGCGCCGCCCGCCAAGCTCGATGGCGTGGTTGCCCAGGCGCCAAGCCCAATTGCCGGAACGCAGGGCCTGCTCGTGCTCGCGTCCACGCTTGGCCAGCTCCAGCATCATCCAGAAGGCGTGCTCGGCTACCGACACGGCGTTGGAGGTGGCGGCGATGGCGAGCGGGATCCTGCGCTGGACGAGATAGCCGACATCCAGGTTGTCGTAGCCGACGCCGTGGCGGGAAACGACGCGCAGGTTGGGCGCCGTGTCGAGCAGGTCCGGCGGCATCTTCATCGTGCGGACCAGCAGGCCGTCCGCCTTCGGCAGCAGGGCGCGCACGGCCTCCGGGTCGCCCTCGTCGATCCGGTCGAAGGTGACGTCGGGCCGGGCGCGCAGGACAGCTAGCCCTTCCTCGACGACGCGGCCAACCACCAGGACATGCGGCATCAGTAGGTCCCGGACGAGGCACCGGGTGCCGGGCGGTCCTTCATGGCGGCGGCAACATTGGCAGCCTCGATCGCCACGAAGCGGGCGTCGGAGCCCACGGTCACGAGGTCGTAGCCGGCCTCGATCATCTTCTTGGCATAGGCGGCGGTGCCGTTGTGGATGCCGGCCTTCAGGCCATGCGCCTTCACCCTTGCGATGATGTGCCTGATCGCATCCACCACGGCCGGCTCCTCCGGGTCGAAGCGGGGCGTGTAGCCGAGCGATGCCGCGAGGTCGGAGGGGCCGACATAGACGGCGTCCAGGCCGGGTACGCTCAGGATGTCGTCCAGGTTCGAGAGCGCCTCGCGGGTCTCGATCATCGCGAAGGAGACGATCTCGTCGTTGGCCCATGTCGGATAGCTGGGCCCGTAGGCGTAGAGCGACCGGATGGGACCGAAGGAGCGCGTACCCTTGGGCGGGTAGTTCATCACGGAGACGAACGCCTCGGCCTGGGCGCGGGTGTTCACCATCGGGCAGATCACGCCCATCACGCCGGCATCGAGCATGCGCTGGACGATGCCAGGCTCGTTCCAGGGCACCCGGCACAAGGGCACCGTCGATGTGGTGGCGACGGCCTGGAGCATGGTGATGGCGGTCTGGTAGTCGGCCACGCCGTGCTGGAGATCGACGGTCAGGGTGTCGAAGCCCTGGTGCGCCATGATCTCGGCGGAAAAGGAGGACGGGATGGCGAGCCAGCCGTTTAGCGCTGCCTTGTTGTCCGCCCAGATCTGCCGGAGCCCGTTGGGCTTCATGTGCTCAGTCCCACTGGAGGTCGATGGTCTTGCCGGACTTGAGCGCCTGGAGCGCCGCATCCGCAAGGATGAGCGCGCGCCTGCCGTCCTCGAAGCCCACGGGCACACGTGCGCCGTTCTCGATCGCGTCGATGAAGGCGTCGAGTTCGGCGGTGTAGGCCTCGGCGTAGCGCTCGATGAAGAAGTCGAGGAGCGGGTCACGCATGTCGGTGTGGTCGGCGCCATAGCGGCGCACGGTGGTGGCACGGCGGTTGTCCGCCTGCAGCATGCCCTTCTCGCCGAACGCCTCGACGCGCTGGTCGTAACCGTACACGGCGCGGCGGGAGCAGTTGATGTGGACGAGGGCGCCCGATGCGGCCTTGAGGGTCACCATCGCGGTATCGATGTCGCCGAGCTTGCCGATCTCGGGATCGACCAGGACCGAGGCCATGGCGGAGACGGCCATCGGCTCCTCGTCCAGCATGAAGCGGGCGAGGTCGAAATCGTGGATCATCATGTCGCGGAACAGGCCGCCCGAGACCTTGATGTAGGCGGCCGGCGGCGGGCCCGGGTCACGCGAGGTGATGACGAGGAGTTCCAGCTTGCCGACCTCGCCCGACGCGATGCCGTTCTTCACCGCCTTGAAAGAGGGGTCGAAGCGGCGGTTGAAGCCGATCTGCACGATCGGCTGATAAGGGGCGATCTCGGCCCGGCAGGCATCGACCTTCGCGATGTCCAGGTCGATCGGCTTCTCGCACATGATCGCCTTCTTCGCCTTGGCCGAGCGGGTGATCAGGTCGACATGGGTATCGGTCGAGGAGGCGATCAGGACGGCGTCGACCTCGCCGCTTTCCAGGATCTGATCGACGTCCTTGGCGGCCGTGCAGCCATGCTTGCTGGCGACGGCATCGGCGGCCGCCGGAACGACATCGTAGACCATGCTCAAGGTCGCACGCGGGTGCCGCGCGGTCGTGTCGGCATGCATGCGCCCGATGCGGCCACAGCCGAACAAGCCGAAACGGACCATGATGCCTCCCTGTTCTTTCTCGTCCGCCTGCAGGTCTAGCAGCGCTCAGGTCGAAGCGGGAGGCTTCGGATCGATCGGCACGCGGCCGGCCAGGCCGAACAGGTCCTCGATGGCCGCGGCCTGCTGCAGCAGCCCCGCCTCGCCGCGCGGGCGGCCGACCAGCTGCAGGCCGACCGGCAGGCCTGAGCGTGTGAAGCCGCAGGGGATCGACATGGCCGGCAAAGCGGTGAGCGTGATGGCGTAGGCGATCGCGACCCAGTCGATATAGGAGGGGAAGCGGTATCCGTTCAGCTCGGCCAGGTAGCGGATGCCGTGGGTGAAAGGCGGCACGATCGCGGCAGGTGTCAGCAGCAGTTCATGGTCGGCCAGGAAGGCGGCGGCGTGGCGCTGCAGATCGCCGCGGGCGCGGGCGGCCTTGCCGATGGTGCCGGCATCGAGCGAGAGGCCCTTCTCGATGTTCCAGATCACCTCCGGCTTGAGCTTGTCGCGGTGGTTTTCCAGGAGAGGCCCGCTGTTCGTCGCATATTGGGCGGCGCGCAGGACGGTGAAGGCCTCGGTGGCTTCGCGAAAATCCGGAGTGGCCTCGGCCACGGCGATGCCGGCCTGGCGCAGCTTCTCGACGGCCGTGCCGCAGACCTCGGCGACCTCGGCATCGACCGGCGTGATTCCGCCAAGGTCGGTCGAGAAGGCGATCCGTGCAGGCAGGCGCGCCGCCGCCGCGGCGCTGGCATAGGTGCCGGCCGGCACGGGAAACGACAAAGGATCGCGCGATTCGTGGCCGGCCATCACGTCCAGGAACAGGGCGAGGTCGCGGACGTCGCGGGCCATCGGGCCGTCGACGGCGAGGGTCTGGAACGGGTCCGGCTGCGGGCCGGTCGGGACCAGGGCAGGTGACGGGCGGAAGCCGACGATGCCGCAGAACGAGGCGGGCGTGCGGAGCGAGCCGCCCAGGTCGGAGCCCGTGGCGAGCCAGGCCTCGCCGGTGGCTAGGGCCACGGCCGAGCCGCCGGAACTGCCGCCAGGGGTGCGGCCGGTATCCCACGGGTTGGAGGTGACGCCGAACACCTCGTTGAAGGTGACGGCGCCGGCGCCGAACTCGGGTGTGTTGGTCTTGCCGAGCACGATGCCGCCGGCCGCCTCGATCCGCTCGACCGACACGTCGGAACGCTCCGGCACGTGGTCTTGCCAGATCGGCGAGCCATAGGTCGTGCGGACGCCCTGGACGTCGACCAGGTCCTTGACCAGGACGGGCAGGCCGGCAAGCGGCCCGCGCCGGTCCGGGGGCAGGCTCTCCAGGCGCGCCGCATGGGCCAGGGCACGCTCGCGGCACAGGGTCGGGACGGCATTGACCAGGGGATCGACGGTGGCGATGCGGGCCAGGGAGGCCTCGATCGCGTCCACGGGCCGGACGTCGCCACGCCGCAGGGCCGCCACCATGTCGCGCGCGGACCGGCGCCAGAGTTCTTCCATCGTGCTCGCGTCCTCCTGCGTCCAGCCGTGCCGCAGAGGGGCGCAAAATGCAACGGGGCCGGTCGATCGACCGGCCCCGCACTACGGCATCGAGACGAGCAGACGGCTCAGTGCACGTCCGACCAGACCTTGCGCATGTAGAAGTACAGCAGGACGGAGAGGATGAGGAGGAAAAGCATGACCTTGATGCCGGTCTGCTTGCGTTCCTCCATCTTCGGCTCGGCCAGCCAGGACAGGAACTGAGTCACGTCCCGGGACATCTGGTCGACCGATGCCGTGGTGCCGTCGTCATAGGTCACCTGGTCGGGGGACAACGGAGGCGGCATGCCGATCTTATGGCCGGGGAAGTAGGTGTTGTAGTACTGGCCTTCCGCCACCTCCTCGCCGGGAGGTGGGTCGGCATAGCCTGTCAGGAGGCTGTAGAGGTAGTTGTCGCCGTCCTGCCGGGCCTTGGCCATCAGCGACAGGTCCGGCGGCAGCGCACCGCCATTGGCCGCGCGGGCGGCGTTGTCGTTCGGGAACGGCGCTGGCATGCGGTCGGAGGCACGGGCCGGGCGCTGGAA
Source organism: Geminicoccus sp. (assembly GCF_036263595.1). Lineage (NCBI taxonomy): Bacteria > Pseudomonadati > Pseudomonadota > Alphaproteobacteria > Geminicoccales > Geminicoccaceae > Geminicoccus > Geminicoccus sp. Next base: position 17,426 of record NZ_DATAGQ010000242.1, read on the forward strand.
CATGTCGCCGGCATCGTCCGGACCGTCCTGCACCTCGTACTTGGCGGCGATCGCCTTGACCTCATCCTCGTTGAAGCCGATGTCGGCCAGCGAGCGGAAAGTCAGGTACTTCGCGGCGTGGCAGCCGTGGCAGACTTCCTCGTACACCTTGAAGCCGCGCTGCAGCGCCGCACGGTCATACGTGCCGAAGACGCCAGCATGCGGCCAGTCTTCCTCCTTCAGTTCCACCGTGTCGTGGCGGATCTCCAGTTCCTGGTTCACGTCGGCCGTGTGCTCGGCACCAGGCGGCGAGGCCGGGGCGGCACCAGTCATCTCGGTCTGCTGGCCGCTGCCGGCCTCGCCGCCTTTGTCGGCGGTGCCTTCCAGGGTCTTCTTCTCCTGGTCGTTGGCGGGCACGTTCTCCTGGGCAACGGCCATGCCGGTCCAGAGCAGGCCCGCGACCAGGGCCGCGGAGAGCTTCACGAAGGTCATCAGGTCACTCCGCCGGCTGAGCAGCAAGATCGCGCCGCAGCACGGGGGTACCGATGCTGTCCGGCAAGGGTAACGGACGCTCGAACCGGCCCAGCAGCGGCAGGATCACGAGGAAGTGAGCGAAGTAGTACAAGGTCGCGAGCTGGCCGATCAGCACCACGGTCGGCGTCACCGGCTGACCGCCGACCCAGCCCAGGACGATCCCGTCGATGACCAGCAGCCAGAACACCCAGCGATAGATCGGGCGGAAGCTGGCGCTGCGCACGCGGCTGGGATCCAGCCAGGGAACCACGAACAGCACCGCGATGGAGCCGAACATGGCGATCACGCCCATCAGCTTCTCGGTGATGCCGATGAAGCTCAGCGGGTAGAGCACGATGAACAGGCTGTCGTACACGGTCGAGCGCAGGATCGCGTAGAACGGCAGGAAGTACCATTCCGGCACGATGTGCGCGGGCGTGATCAGCGGGTTGGCCGGAATGTAGTTGTCCGGATGGCCCAGCACGTTCGGGTTGAAGAACACGAAGTAGGAGAACACCAGCATGAACACGGCAAGGCCGAAGATGTCCTTTACCGTGTAGTACGGGTGGAAGGGGATCTTGTCCTTGGCGGACAGGTCGATGCCGACCGGGTTGTTCGAGCCGTTCACGTGCAGGGCGGTCAGGTGCAGGAACACCACGCCGACCATGACGAATGGCAGGAGATAATGGAGCGAGAAGAACCGGTTGAGCGTGGGATTGTCGACGGCGAAACCGCCCCACAGCCAGGTCACGATCGGATCGCCGATCAGCGGCAGGGCGCCGAACAGCGAGGTGATGACCTGCGCACCCCAGAAGCTCATCTGACCCCAGGGCAGCACGTAGCCCATGAAGGCCGTGGCCATGGACAGGAGCAGGATCACGACGCCCAGCATCCACAGGAGCTCGCGCGGCATCTTGTAGGAGCCGTAGTAGAGCGCCTTGAGCATGTGGATGTAGAGGATGACGAAGAACATCGAGGCGCCGTTGGCGTGCGCGTAGCGCAGCAGCCAGCCATAGTTCACGTCGCGCATGATGCGCTCGACGCTGTCGAACGCCATCACGGTGGCCGGCGTGTACTGCATCACCAGGACGATGCCCGTGACGATCTGCAGCATCAGCACGATGCCCGCCAATGACCCGAAGTTCCACCAGTAGTTCAGGTTTCGAGGCGTCTGATAGATGACGGCGTCGTTGTACAGCGCACTGACGATCGGCAGACGATCATCGATCCAGCGGAGAAGCCCGCTCTTGAAGACTACTTTTCCGGAGCCCGCCATCTTCGTCCCTTTGCTCCCGGACCGACCTCCCTATGCCTCGCGGGATGCCGGCCTGTTCATGTCGCCTGTGTCAGCTCAACCGATCTGCAGGACCGTGTCGGACACGAACGAGTGTTCGGGTACCGGCAGGTTGGTCGGCGCAGGCCCCACCCGGATGCGACCGGACGTGTCGTACTCCGAGCCGTGGCACGGGCAGAACCAGCCGCCGAACGGGCCCCGGTTGTCGGTCGGCTTGTTGCCAAGCGGCACGCAGCCGAGATGGGTGCAGTTGCCGCCTACGACCAGCCACTGCTCCTTGCCCGCCGTCACCCGCTCCGCATCGGTCTGCGGGTCCTTGAGCTGCTCGATCGGAACGTCCCGGGCTTCCTGGATCTCCTCGGCCGTCCGATGGCGAACGAAGGTCGGCTTGCCCCGCCACATGACGGTGATGCCGACGCCTTCAGGGATCTGGGACAAATCCACCTCGGTGGACGACAGCGCCAACACGTCGGCCGACGGATTCATGCTGTTGATGAGCGGCCAGACCAGCGTAGCTCCGCCGATGGCCAGGGCTGACCACGTGACGACGTCGAGCACGTCGCGCCTGGTAGCGCCGCCCTCGCCGTGTCGAACCGTCGAATCGGCCATGTGAATGCGCCTCTCCATGGGGCAAGTGCAGAAAAGTGGCCGGAAGATACGGAGCGCCATCCGCCCCGACAAGCGACGATCGGTCGCACAAGTCCATGATGCTGTTCGGAAATTTCCAGATGTGTGAATCACTCCAGGGAGGCTACCCTCCAGACGTCGGGCTCATGCCGGTCGAAATCGCCCTGTTCCAGCCCGACCAGGCCGGCAATGTCGGAGCCGCCGCCCGGCTGGCGGCATGCCTGGACCTCCGCCTCCACCTGATCGAGCCCTGCGGCTTCCCCCTGGACGACCAGCGGATGCGCCGGGCCGGGATGGACTATCTGGACCTGGCGGCCCTTTGCCGCCACGCGGACTGGCCGGCGTTCCTGCGTTGGCGGGCGGGTTCGGATCCGCCGCGTCGGTTGGTCCTGTTGAGCACGCAGGCGACGCAGCGCTACGACCGGTTCGCGTTCCGGGCGCATGATATTCTCCTGCTGGGCAGCGAGAGTGGCGGCGTTCCGGAGGATGTCCGCGCGCAGGCCGATCAGCAGGTCCGCATCCCCATGCGTCCCTCGGCGCGTTCATTGAACGTGGTGGTGGCGGCGGCCATGGTTGCCGGCTATGCCGCCACGCAGACGGGGCTGTTGGATCGGATCGAGCGGGAACGGATGACGTGACGAAGCAGGAGGAAGAAGGCGAACGGGCCGCTGCCTGGTTCCAGGACCTGCGCGACCGGATCTGCGCCACATTCGAGGCGATCGAGGCGGAGTTCGACCCTGCTTCGGTCCCGGCCCGGTTCGAGCGACGGCCCTGGCAGCGACCTGGCGGCGGCGGCGGCGTCATCAGCCTGATGCGCGGGCGGGTCTTCGAGAAGGTCGGCGTCAACGTCTCCACCGTGCACGGCAGTTTCGCACCTGAGTTCGCCAAGGCGATCCCGGGCGCGGCGGAGGATCCGGCCTTCTGGGCCTCTGGCATCTCGCTCGTGGCGCACATGACCAACCCGCACGTGCCGCCCGTCCACATGAACACCCGGCACATCGTCACGACCAAGCGCTGGTTCGGCGGCGGCGCCGACCTGAACTCGATCTTTCCGGTCGACGAGGACACCGCCGATTTCCATGCGGCGCTGAAAGGTGCCTGCGACAAGTTCGATCCCGGCCGCTACGACCGCTACAAGGCATGGGCCGACGAGTACTTCTTCATCCCGCATCGTGGGGAACCGCGCGGGGTGGGCGGTATCTTCTACGACTATCTGGAAGACGATTTCGACCAGGACTTTGCCTTCACGCGAGAGGTCGGGCTGGCCTTCCTCGACGTCTACCCGCGCATCGTCCGGCGCCGGATGCACCAGCCCTGGACCGAGCAGGACCGGCAGGTCCAGCAGGTGAAGCGCGGGAGATACGTGGAGTTCAATCTGGTCTACGATCGTGGCACCCAGTTCGGGCTGAAGACCGGCGGAAACCCGGAGGCGGTGCTCATGTCGCTGCCGCCGTCCGCCGCCTGGCCCTGATACCTTCCCGTCTGCCCCAACGAGGCATCAACATGGATATCGAGCGCATCCCGCCGGGGAAGAACCCTCCCCACGAAATCAACGTGCTGATCGAGGTGCCGCTGCGCTCCGATCCGATCAAGTACGAGTACGACAAGGAGACGGGTGCGATCTTCGTCGACCGTTATCTCTACACGACGATGTTCTATCCCTGCAATTACGGCTTCATCCCGAACACCCTGTCCGACGACGGCGATCCGCTGGATGTCATGGTGGTCGGCCGCATGCCGGTCATGCCCGGCGCGATCCTGCCGTCGCGGCCGATCGGCGTGCTGAAGATGGAGGACGAGGCTGGCATGGACGAGAAGATCCTCGCCGTGCCCAACAACAAGATCACGCCGATCAACAGCAAGGTGCACAACTATCTCGACATCCCGGAGATCGACCTGCTCCGGATCCGTCACTTCTTCGAGCATTACAAGGACCTTGAGCCCAACAAGTGGGTCAAGGTGATCGGCTGGGGCGACGTCGACGAAGCCAAGGTCGTTATTCAAGAATCAATCGAACGTGCCAAGAATTTCAAGATTTCGAAAGGTTCCTGACAGAATCCTGTTACTACGGCACAATAGTCATGGGCCTTGACTGCTAGGCTCGTATCCCCAACACTGAGAATGGTCAGTAGCGGTTCACCGGCCATTCTCGGTTCGGCGGAGACCAAAAGCCGGTGTCCCTTTCCCCCTTCGCCAGGGAGGATCACCGTGCAACGACATATCGTTCCCCATGTGGTGACGGGCGAGCAGCAGCTGGCCATGCTGCCGAGGGCTGCAAGCGTGGCCGAAGCAGCCAAGCTGATGCATCGGCGGCAGATCAGCGCGGTCATGATCGTGGAAGAGGGCCAACTGCTCGGGATCTTCACCGAGCGTGACCTCTCGCGGTGCATCGCCATGTGCCTGGAGCTGCCGTCGATCCCGCTGGGCCTGGTGATGACCCGCCGCCCGAAGACGATCCGCCCGGACGAGACGGCCATGCAGGCCCTGGCCCGGATGCAGGAGGGCAACTTCCGGCACCTCCCGGTGGTCGACGGTACGACGGTGGTCGGGATGGTGTCGGCGCGCGACCTGTTCGCGTCCGTGCGCCGCGAACTGGAGCAGGACGTCTGCGCCCGCCAGTCCTTCGTCAAGACCGAGAGCTACGAACTGGCCCACGCCGCGGTCTGAGGCGGCTCCCGCGGTCTCTTCTCCGCGCCGCAGGGCTTCGGATCGATTGGACGCGCCCCACATCAAGGCGTCACGTCGTTCCCATGAAGGACCGTCCCATGCCGCTCTCGATGTACCAGGCGTCCGTCCCGGTCTTCATCCGCCATCTCCGAAACCTGTCGGAGATCCTCAAGAAGGCCGTCGCGCACGCCGAGGAGCGCGCCGAGGCGCCTTCGCTGCTCATCGAGGCCCGCCTGGCGCCCGACATGTTCCCGCTTGCCCGGCAGATCCAGAGCGTCAGCGACACGTCCAAGGGAGCGGCGGCCCGACTGGCGGGGGTCGAGGTGCCGAGCTTTCCCGACACGGAGACGACGTTCGATGAACTGCAGGACCGGATCAGGAAGACGATCGCATTCCTGGAAAGCGTGCCGGCGGGGAAGGTCGAGGGCAGCGAGGACCGCGAGGTGATCCTGCGGCCGCGCGGCAACGAGATGCGCTTCAAGGGCCAGGACTACCTGCTCGACTTCGCGCTGCCCAACTTCTTCTTCCACGTCACGATCGCCTACGCGATCCTGCGCGAGCAGGGCGTGCCGATCGGGAAGATGGACTATCTGGGGAGCTTCTGAGCGTCCGCTCGACGTTCATCCGTCTGTCGTGGTCCGCCGAAGCGGGCACGACAGACGGCAACGCCAGCTCAGAGCCGCGCCTGGATCGCGGCCACGTCTACGGCCTGGAAGTCGGACGACAACTGGAACTCGTCGGATGCCTTCTTCACCGCCGCCTGGTCGAACTGGTTGGCTGCGGCGGTGTAGTCGTTCTTGCAGACGTCGCCCGACTTCATCTCCTTGGTGATCTGCTTGATCCTGTAGATGACGTCGAAATAGCCCTGCCACTGGGCGAGATCGTGCCAGCCCCAGCCCTGGCGCTGGTCCCAGGGGCCGCGGAAGACCTTGGCCAGCTGCATCATTGATTCGGTCGCGATGTCGGGCTTCAGCGTGCTGGCCAGGGCCGGGAACTGTTCCAGCACGATCTGGGTGGCGGCGCGGGGGTTCTGGTGGCCGAACTCCAGGCCCATCGCCCAGGCCTTGAAGTAGGCCTCGTAGAGCGGCTTCTTCGCGGCATCGGTCAGGTCGGCCGCGCGGATGACGAAGGTGTTGGCCGGGAACTTCGAGAACTCGTAGGGCAGGATGTAGTCGAAATCGAGGCCCTGGCCGAACCACTGGGCGCGCAGGCCTTCCCAGCACAGGGCCGCATCACCCTGGCCCTGCTGCAGGGCGGGACCCCACAGGCCACCGGCTTCCGCGTACTCGACCGATGTCGGATCGACGCCGACCTGGGCCAGCATCGGGTCGACGATGGCCTTCCAGCCGATCGAGCCCAGGAGGATCTTCTTGCCGGCCAGGTCGGTGGCCGAGGCCGGCTTCTTGCCCTTCTGGAAGGCGAAGCTGAACACGTCGTAGGCGCCCATCTGGAACGCCGATACGAGCGGCATGCCCTGTTCCAGGCCCAGCGAGAACACGCCGGGGCTCGGGAATCCCACATCGGCCTGGTCCTGGTCGACCAGCTTGATCGTGGCGGTGGCTTCCATGGGGCCGGGCTCGAGCGTGGTCTCGATGTCGCCAAACCAGCCGAACTTCTGGGCGACCCAGTAGGGATAGTCGTCCAGCACCTCGATGGTGCCGCGCGGGCTGACCCAGCGGACGGTGCCGGTGGCTTCCTGCGCCATCAGGAACCTGGGTACTGCCATCATCCCGGCGGCAGCCAGACCGAGTCCGACGAATTGACGCCTGTCCAGACCGAACATCGGCATTCCCCTCCCATGCGCCGCCGTCAGGATTCCCAGCCGGCGTATTTCTTTCCAAGCCAATAGAAGAAGACGTAGATCGAGATGCCGATGATCGCCAACAGCACGATGCAGGCGAAGAACTGCGGCATCTGGATGAGCGAGCTGTAGTAGGTCAAACGGTTGCCCAGGCCGAAGCTGCCGCCGACCATCTCCGCGCCCACGGCCGTGAGCAGACCGAAGATCGAGCCGATCATCAGCCCCACGATCACCATCGGCATCGCCATGGGGATGCGGATCTTCATGAAGATCTGCAGGGTGGACGCGCCGAAGCTGCGGGCGAGCGCGATCTTGGCAAGGTCGGTGCGGCGAAAGCCGGTGGCGGAGTTGATCATCACCATCGGACCGGACGCCAGCGCAACGGCGATGATGCGCGGGCTGTAGCCGAAGCCCAGCTTGAGGATCAAAAGCGGGACCAGCGCCAGCATCGGCGTGGTGACCAGGAGGAGGATATAGGGTGCGATGATCCGCTCCAGGAGCGGGAACTGCGTCACCAGCACCGCCAGGAGGAAGCCGATCACGCCGCCGATCGCGAAGCCGGACAGGAGTTCCACCAGCGTGTGCCCGACATGCGGGGCGAGCAGCGGGAAGTCCGTCACCAGCGCCATGCCGATCAGGCTGGGGGTCGGCATGATGTAGGTCGGCACCTCGTAGAAGCGCAGCAGGAACTCCATCCCGCCGATCAGGGCAATCGCCACGAAGGCGATCAGCGCCCATTCCCGGCTGGACTTGATCAGGCCGAGCTGCCCGGCCACGCCGGAAAGATTGCCGACACCCGCGACCTCGGAGCCAGGCTGTTTCTCGAAGCTCGGGATCTTGTCGGCGAGCTGGCGGTCGACGGTGGCCATGCGGCTGCTTCTTCCGGTCAGGCGGCGCGGGCGGGGGCTTTGTGCTCGATCGAGCGCTTGATCTCCGCGACCAGCTCCACGAAGTGCGCCTCGCTCTGCACTTCCAGCGGTCGGGGACGCGGGATGTCGACGTCGAAGACCTTGGAAAGGCGGCCTGGCCTGGCCGACATCACATAGACCCGGTCGGCGAGGAACACCGCCTCGGGGATCGAGTGGGTGATGAAGACCACCGTCTTCTTCGTCTCCAGCCAGATCTCCTCGATGAGGAGGTTCATCTCGTCGCGGGTGAACGCGTCAAGCGCGCCGAACGGCTCGTCCATCAGGAGCAATGACGGGTCGACCGACAGCGCGCGCACGATGGAAGCACGCTGCTGCATCCCGCCGGACAGCTCGCGGGGAAACTTGGTCTCGAAGCCGCTCAAGCCCACGCGGTCGACCAGACCACGGATCCGGTCATGGGCCGGCGCCTGCTTTCTTATCTCGAACGGCAATTCCAGGTTCTTCTGGAGCGAGCGCCAGGGCAGCAGGTTCGCTTCCTGGAACACCATCGCGATCTGCGGCGAGGGACTGACGACCTCCTGGCCGTCCAACAGGATCTTGCCGGACGAGAGCGCATGGAGGCCGGCCATCGACCAGAGCAGGGTGGACTTGCCGCACCCGGACGGCCCCACCACGCAGATGAACTCGCCGTCGAACACGTCCATCGAGAACCGGTCGAGCGCATGGGTTCGGCCGGTCGGGGTGTCGTAGAACTTGCCCGCCTCCTGGACCGACAGCTTGGGGCGGCGCGACGCGACGCTGCTCATCTAGCCTTCCCCGATGCCGGCCCGTATGCGGTGCCCGCCATGTTGTGATGCACGCTTCCCCTCATGGAATGTGAAGGTCGCAACAGCCGGGCCGGCTCGTCAAGACAGTCTGACAAGAATTGCCTCCCGGAGACCGCTTGTCAGGACAGGGCGGGTGCGACTCCGCATGGCATGAAGGAAGACTTCCGCTGCTCCCGTCCCTGCGTGGACAGGGCATGGGAAAGCCCACCAAGTAAGGTCGCTGCCCATTTCCGCTTCCTGCCATGCGACTATTGGAAATGTTCCGGTTGACGGCAGGCAACATCCACCTTCTGTATACACGCACGCGCGAATGCATGAAGCAGAGGCACCATGGCGATGAAGGCCGTCTTTATGGCTCTAGGACGTGCTTTATCGTCGGCCTCCGCCGTTGCAGCGGATCAACTGTCCCTGGCAGGAATGTCAGGAAGCAGCGTCGGGGCACCCTGACGCCCGACGGCCACCTGATTCCCGGGCTGATGAAAAGGGCTGCCAATCGTTCGCCTCCGTCGACAACGACACCTTCGACCATTGCTACGCGGAGGCAGGACCGTCGGCCCGCTCGGTCTGTGCGCGCCTCCTCCGCCGGAAATGACCTCCGTCCCGGCTGCGGCCTCGGCGGGTCACGCTGCACCCGCTAACCTGGTGGCCCACCATCGGGCGCCGGACCACGCAATCCATCCACCGGGAGCAATCATGGCTCGTTCATCCGTTATCGTCGCCACCCTGGCCGTTCTGTGCGCGCCGCCCGCGCTGGCAGCCGAGATGCCCGATCTCGTCGGCACCTGGACCGGCGTCGGGCCAGCCGTCAGCGTCAGCGATGGCTGGCAGACCGACCGCCCGGCCACCCTGGTCATCACCGAGCAGCAAGGTGCGGTCTTCAAGGGACAGTATATGTGGCCCAACGACGAGGAGCCGACGGTCGGCGTGATCAGGCAGGACGGCAAGACCATCCTCACCAGCGGCACGCTCGGCAGCAACCTCCATATGCTGACCGGGCCGGATGAGATGGAAGCCTGCTACATCGAGGGTGGCGACGACGCGATCGCGGTCTGCCGGATCCTGAAGCGCACGAAGTAGGCGCCACGCCAGCGTCCGATGTTGCGGCCGGATGCGCTTCGCCTACGATCCGCCCGTGGATCTTGGGGGAGGATGCGGCATGGCACCGGTGAAGGTACTTGTGGTCGGCGTGGGCAACATGGGGGTGAGCCACGCCAAGGCCTACCAGAAGCTGGACGGGTTCGAGCTGGTCGGCCTGATGAGCCGGACCATCAAGGCCAGAAAGGACAAGCTGCCCGCCGAGCTGCAGGGCGTGCCGCTCTTCGAGGACTATGAGGAGGCGCTGGCGGCAGCGAAGCCGGATGCCGTTTCAATCAACACCTACCCCAATACCCATGCCGAGTTCGCGATCCGGGCCATGGAAGCCGGCGCGCACGTGTTCATGGAAAAGCCGATCGCGACCACCCACGAGGACGCCCTCCGGGTGGTCGCCAAGGCCAGGGAGACCAACCGCAAGCTGGTGCTGGGCTACATCCTGCGGGTGCATCCGGCCTGGGCAAAGTTCGTCGAGATCGGCCGCACGCTCGGCAAGCCGCTGGTCATGCGGATGAACCTGAACCAGCAGTCGTCGGGCGAGGCCTGGCCCTGGCACAAGGCGCTGATGGAGAGCCTGACCCCGATCGTCGACTGCGGCGTCCATTATGTCGACGTGATGTGCCAGCTGACCCGGGCCAAGCCGGTGCGCGTCCACGGCATCGGCGCGAAGCTCTCGTCGGAAACGAAGGTGCAGAACTACGGGCACCTCCACGTCCAGTTCGATGACGGCTCGGTCGGCTGGTACGAGGCAGGCTGGGGCCCGATGATGTCCGAGGTGGCCTATTTCGTGAAGGACATCGTGGGGCCGAAAGGCTCGGCCAGCATCGCCTACAAGCCGCAGGAAGGGCAGAGCGAGGCGAAGCCGGACAAGATCTCCGACAGCGCCGACATCGACCAGCACACCAAGACCAACGCTATCAAGCTGCACCACGCCGAACTGGACGAGAACAACCACTTCAAGCGGCCGGACGAGTGGATCTCCACCGAGGACGAGCCGACGCACCAGGATCTGTGCGACCGCGAGCAGGCATGGTTCCTGAAGACGATCGTGGAGGACATCGACCTGACGGAATCGATGGACGACGCGGTCAACAGCCTGAAGATCGTGCTGGCGGCGCAGCAGTCGATTGACGAGAAGCGGGCGGTGGAGCTGTGACATCAGTGGGCAGTGCCACTGTGAAAAACGCACAGCCGACACCGATCCGCGATCAAGCAAAGGCCCGCCAGGTTCTTAACGAGCACTATCCTTTTAAGTGCTGCGCGGTGTGCGGCTTACAACTCGCCACCTGCTTGACCGTCGCCCACCTTGACCACGACGCCGGGAACAATTCTCCCGACAACTTGGCCCGTCTATGCCAGACGCACCATTGGATGTATGATGCTGGGCTGTATCCGCTGGAGGCGATCAGGCCCCTACAAGCTCATTGGCAAGCCGTTCGTGGCGAGCCAAGTCATAAGGCCAGGATGAAGGATGCCGGCGCAAAGGCAGCCCTCACGCGAAAGCGGAGCGCCGCCGCCAGAAAGGCTGCCGAGACGCGCCGGCTCAATGCCACGAACCCGTGAAGGTCAGCGCATAATAATGGTCAAGAATCTTCAGATCACAATCGTCTACTAGCGCATCGCTGATCTAGCCGCCTCCGGTACTACCCCAACTTCAAATTGGGACGCTATTGACCAATTGCCGTCGAGCCGATTGACCAAGTACGTTCACTATTTGGCTGGAAGTACGATTGATGCGCTCGGTTGCGGCGCATCAGTGACGATCGCGCGCTATGATCATTGCCAGCGGCAAGCCGCCGTTGCGCTTGCCGCTCCCTCTCGAATCCGACATCTAAAGCCCCAGAATCGAACAGGCCGCCTCCTAGCGGAAGCGGCCTGCCGAGATACTGCGTCAGTGCCCAGTTACGGGCGTGGCATGAACGACGTCAGTCAGTGGCTCACGAGGAACGTGATCGACGTCACCACAGTCGTAACGGACACCCGAACGCTCGACATCGGATCACCTCCTTTCCTGGTTGCTAACTGCCCCCAGTCAGACATGCGTGGGATGGCTTGTCAACGCAGGAGGACAGCCTGCGGCCTTTCCGGATGCCGGAGAGGCCGCTATCTGCTCTTTGCGCAACAGGCCCTGGGGAGGCGCCGGCATGACGAAGGCTTACGTGGCCGGGACCCTCGATACGAAGGGCCCGGAGATGCGCTACCTGCGCGACCTGATCCAGGCAGCGGGCGTACCCGCCGTGCTGGTGGATGTCGGGACCGCCAGCGGCGGCGAAGGCGCTGATGTCACGGCGCGCGAGGTGGCGGCGTGCCATCCCGGCGGCGAGGCGGCGGTGTTCACCGGCGACCGGGGCAGTGCCGTCGCGGCCATGGCAGACGCGTTCGCGCGGTTCGTGGCGGGCCGGCAGGACCTTGGCGGGCTGATCGGCGGCGGCGGGTCCGGCAACACCAACATCGTGTCGGCGGGGATGCGGGCGCTGCCGGTGGGCGTGCCCAAGCTGCTGGTCAGCACGCTGGGGTCGGGTGACGTGCGGCCCTATGTCGGCGCGTCCGACATCTGCATGATGAACGCAGTGACCGACGTCCAGGGGATCAACTCGATCAGCCGCACCGTGCTGGGCAATGCCGCCCATGCGCTGGCCGGGATGATGAAATGGTCCATCCCTGTCCCTGCCCAGGCGGACAGGCCGGCCGTGGCGCTCTCGATGTTCGGGGTGACCACGCCCTGCGTGCAGGCGGTGGCCAAGGCGCTGGAGGACCGGTTCGACTGCCTCGTCTTCCATGCGACCGGCGCAGGCGGCCAGGCGATGGAGAAGCTGATCGACAGCGGGCTGGTACGCGCGGTCATCGACGTGACCACCACCGAGATCGCCGACGAGCTGGTGGGCGGCATCCTCTCGGCCGGCCCGGAACGGCTGGACGCGATCATCCGCACGCGCACGCCCTGGATCGGCTCGGTCGGGGCGCTGGACATGGTGAATTTCGGGCCGCGGGCTAGCGTGCCGGCGAAGTTCGAGGACCGGCTGCTCTATGTCCACAACCCGACGGTGACGCTCATGCGGACGACGCCGGAGGAGAACACCCGGATCGGCCGGTGGATCGTGGGGAAGATCAACCGGATGGAAGGGCCGGTCCGGTTCTTCCTGCCGCTGGGCGGCGTCTCGGTGATCGACGTGCCGGGCATGCCGTTCCACGATCCGGCGGCCGACCAAGCCCTGTTCGACGCGATCCGGTCGGGCTGGCAGGAGGCGCCGAACCGGCGGCTGGTCGAACTGCCGCATGCGCTGAACGACCCGGCCTTCGCCCAAGCACTGGTCGATGCATTCCACGAGATCACTGGCTGAAGAGACATCCATGCCCCGTTTCGAACGTTCAGCACTGCTCGAGCGCTTCCGCGACCTCGTGGCGAAGAAGATCCCGATCGTGGGTGGCGGCGCCGGTACCGGCCTGTCCGCCAAGTGCGAGGAGGCCGGCGGGATCGACCTGATCGTCATCTACAATTCCGGGCGCTACCGCATGGCCGGGCGCGGGTCGCTGGCCGGCATGCTGTCCTACGGCAATGCCAACGACATCGTCGTCGACATGGCACGCGAGGTGCTGCCGGTCGTGAAGAAGACGCCGGTGCTGGCGGGCGTGAACGGCACGGACCCGTTCATGATCCGCGACAAGTTCCTGCGCGACCTGAAGGACATGGGCTTTTCCGGCATCCAGAACTTCCCGACCGTCGGCCTGTTCGACGGGCGGATCCGGGTGAACCTGGAAGAGACCGGGATGGGCTACGGCCTCGAGGTGGACCTGGTCCAGGCGGCGCACGAACTGGACATGCTGACCACGCCCTACGTGTTCAACGAGGACGAGGCGGTCGCGATGACCAAGGCGGGGGCCGACATCATCGTCGTCCATTTCGGGCTCACCACCGGCGGGACCATCGGGGCGGAGACGGCGGTGACGCTGGAGGAGACGCCGGGGCTGATCGACCAGTGGGCGAAAGCGGCACGAAAGGTCCGCAAGGACGTGATCGTCCTTTGCCATGGCGGGCCGATCTCGGAGCCTGAGGACGCCCAGTACGTTCTGTCCCGCACGAGCCACTGCAACGGCTTCTACGGTGCCTCCTCGATGGAACGCCTGCCGACCGAGCGGGCGCTCACCGAGCAGACCAGGAAGTTCAAGGCGGTCACCTTCGGCGGGTAGACGATTGAACGCAGAAAGAGCCGAGCCGTTCTGGACCAGCCTGTGGGATTCCGGGAAGGTCGTCTGGGGACTGTTGAGCTGGCGGCAACGCTGGCGGGTCGTGGCCGTGGTGAGCCTCGTGTCGCTGGGCTCGGCCTTCCATGCGGTCGCACCCCTGGCACTGGGCCATACGGTCGATGACCTGACGGCGGCGGACCTCACCGGCGCCACCGTGGCCGTCCTGGCCTATGCCGCTCTCCTGAGCCTCGGGCGGGCGTCCTGGCACGGCATGTACTACCTCTATGGTGGCGTCATGCGCTTCGTCGAGCGGACACTCGCCCAGCAGACCTACGCGCATGTCCTGGACCTGCCCCATGCCTTCCATCTCGGCCGGCGCACCGGCGAGCTGAACCGCACCGTGTCCGACGGGCTGCTGGGCTGGCGGCGGATGCTGGACGCCATGGTCCACTCGGTCCTGCCCTTCGTGGTCGAGGTGGGCGCCACGCTCGCGGTGCTGCTGACGGTGGACATCCCGACCAACATCCTGCTCGTGCTGGTCGCGTTCATGGCCGCCTACGGCTTCGTGTTCTACTGGGGCCTGGCCGAGCAGCGGCAGCGGCATCTCGCGGCATCGACCGGCGACGCGGAGGCGATGGGCGTGGCCACCGACGCGCTGCTCAACCACGAGACGGTCAAGCTGTTCGGGCGGAGCACCCGGATCATTCGGCAGCTGGAAGATTCGCTGGAGCGTGGCTCCTCCGCCTGGCGCGGCTACTATCGGATCCATTCGAGCGTGGGGGTACTGCTGGCCCTGATCTTCGGCGCGGCCCTGGGGGCGGCCCTGTTCCTGGCGGCGCGCGAGACGGCGGCAGGGCGGCTCAGTCCTGGGGGCTTCGTGCTCGTCAACGCCTATGTGCTGCAGGTGATCGGGCCGGTGGAGCGGCTGGGGCACATGGCCCGCGAGTTCACCCAGGCGCTCGACCTGACCCGGCGCCTGCGCCGCCTGATGGGCGAACCCACCGAGACGGCCCTGTCCTCGGGCACGCGCGCGCTTCCGGCCGGCGGACCTGTCGACGTGCGGATGGAGGGGCTGACCTTCGGCTACGATCCGAGGCGACCGGTGCTGCGCGGCATCGACCTGCACCTGCCGGCCGGCAGGACGCTGGCGGTGGTCGGGCGGAGCGGGTCGGGCAAGTCGACGCTGGCCCGGATGCTGTTCCGCCTCTACCAGCCGACAGGTGGCCGCCTCCTGATCGACGGTCTGCCGATCGAGGAGATCGCGCTGGCGAGCCTGCGCGATGCCATCGCCGTCGTCCCGCAGGACACCGTGCTGTTCCACGACACGCTGGCCAGCAACGTGGCATTCGGCAGGCCGGAGGCCACGCCGGACGAGGTCGCGGAGGCGGCGCGGATCGCTGGGCTGGACCGGGTCGTGGCCGCCCTGCCGGATGGCTGGAACACGATCGTGGGCGAGCGCGGCCTCAGGCTCTCGGGCGGCGAGAAGCAGCGCGTCGCGATCGCGCGGGCGGTGCTCAAGCATCCGCGCCTGTTCATCCTGGACGAGGCGACGTCCTCGCTCGACACGCGGACCGAGCAGATGATCCAGGAGAGCCTGACCAGGGCCTCGCATGGAGTGACGACGCTGATCATCGCCCATCGCCTGTCCACGGTGCGGGACGCGGACGAGATCGTCGTGCTGGATGAAGGCAGGGTGATCGAGCGGGGCAGCCACGACCTGCTGCTGGCCAAGGGCGGCAGCTATGCGGCCTTGTGGCGCGCGCAGCAGGAAGAGGCCGACCGGCAGGAGCGCGCCGACGAGGCCCAGGCGATCTCGCTGGGCTAGGGGCTCAGGGCGCCGACCGGCTCGAGCGTGAGCTCGGTCGCGCTCTCGCCCTTCACCATCAGGACGCGCTGGCGGTTGATGGCGCCCACGGTCCAGCTCTCCACCCGGTCGCC
The DNA here is from genome assembly GCF_036263595.1 of Geminicoccus sp. Taxonomy (NCBI): domain Bacteria; kingdom Pseudomonadati; phylum Pseudomonadota; class Alphaproteobacteria; order Geminicoccales; family Geminicoccaceae; genus Geminicoccus; species Geminicoccus sp. The sequence continues at coordinate 33,218 of NZ_DATAGQ010000242.1, forward strand.
GCGGCGCACGCGCACAAACGAGCCGTTGGTCGCGGCCAGCAACGCGGTGATCCGGCCACCTTCCTGCACCGTGCCGACCAGTCGGTAGCGATCGGCGATATTGTCCTCGGGCGGCGGCGGCAGGGCGCTGTCCTCCGGCGGCGGCGGCTCCTCCTCGACCGAGCTCATGCCGGGCGGCCGGCGGGTCGCCGCGAACAGCGGATGGTCGATCATCGCCGAGAAGGTCTCGATCGGCGGCAGCTCGCGCGGCGTCGCGTTCGCTCCCGCTCCGGCCGGCTGCCCGCCGCCGGCCGGGATCTCGCGGCGGCTGACGGCGGCAATGGGCGCCTCTTCCTCGCCCGAGGTCCACCAGAGCCAGACCAGGATGGGCAAGGCCAGCAGGACGAGGCCGATCGTGACCGGGCTGACACCCTTCATGGCGGGGCCTCCGACCGCATCCAGCCGACGATCTCGGCCGCGATCTGGACGTCGCCCTGCCAGGGGTTCGACGTGTCGTCCATGTTCTGTTCGGCCGTCACGTCCAGGCGGTCGACCACGAGCACGGGTGACGAGGTCTCGATGCGGTAGAGGAACTCGCGCAGCATGAGCGAATCGCCGTTGAAGGTGACCCGGATCGGAACGGCGGTGAACCCGTCCTCCGCATGGGTGGGCAGGAGTTCCGCCGAACGCAGCTCCCCGCCTGACATCAGCACCGTGTTGCCGACGAGCTCCTGGATGATGCCGCCGGCCAGAGACGGGCTTTCCGCCTCGATCGTTCCCTGCAGTTCCGGGATCTCATCCGCCTGCGCCGTGCGAAGGCGTTCCGCCAGTTCGGCATGGGAAACGCGCAGGCGGGTTTCCGATTCGGCCAGCTTGCGGTGCTGGCGGTCGATCAGCCAGAGCGGCGTCACGATTGATCCGATGGCGGCCGCCACCACACAGGCGAGGATGGCTAGCGCCAGAACACGAGCGATGCCCGGACGCTGGAGGAGAGCGTTCACGGCGGGCCTCCCTCGTCAGCGGGATCGAGGCTTTCCTCCAAATCGAGGCCCTCGGGCCCCGGCTCCAGCAGCGACTCCTCGCTCACCGGCGGGAGCGGCTCGACCATGGCGTTCGGGTCGAGGAGCGCATTGAGGGTGAACCGGTCCACCGGCATCCCGAACAGTTCCGGGGCCGTGGACGGGCCACGCGTGCTGGAACTGCCCAGTGCCGCGTTGCTGAAGCGCTTGTCGGCGCCGATCAGGGCCAGCACCCGCGGCGCCTCGCTCGCCTCGCCCGACATGGTGATCTTGTTGCCGGACAGCTCGAAGCGCGACAGCCAGGCATCGCCCGGCAGTTCGCGGGCCACGATCTCCAGCGCCACCAGGGGCGAAGGCCGCTCGGCACGACGCGCATGGAGGAAGTTGGCATCGGCCAGGGCCTGCATCCGCTGCGCCTGGGCCGCAGCCACCTCCTCCATGCGCCCGGCCAGAACCAGCTCCTGCTGCTGGCGCTCCTCCACCAGGAAGGAGCGCTGCCACACGTCGTAGAACAGCGCAGCCGACAGGACGGGCAAGGCGATCGCCAGGCTGACCAGCACCAGCATGCCAAAGCGCGAGCGGCGCCGGCCGGTGCCCTGCAGGAGGTCGATGCGCGGCAGGTCGTCCACCGAACGGCCGGCAATGTCGACGACGGCCGGGCGGACTCCGAACGAAGCCAGCAGCGCGCCCAGGCGCTGGACGGTGTCCCGCGGCGCGAACGCGGCTTCCACCTGGATGCGGCCCTGCTCGGGAAGCCGGCCGATCACCCGGGTATCGAAGGCCACCTGCTCCGCCGTCCAGGGCGTCAGCACGTCGACCCGGTGGCCGATCACGTCCTGCAGGTGGCGCTCGGCGGCGGCCGGCAGCTCGTCGTGGGCGACGAGCCCCTCGGTTGCCGGCAGACGCAGCACGACCGGCAGGCCGCTCCGGTTGATGCGGCCGGCCAGCGCGATCGACTGCTCGTCCGGCACCAGGCGTGGATCGCTCACACCGCGCTTGATGTCGATCCGGCTGGGCCGCGGCTGGTCGAGGCGGCCCATGTCGACAGGATCCGATCCCCGCCGCACGATCACCCGGAAACCCAGACCGTCGCCCACCAGGATGACCGCCTTGCGCAGCAACGGATCGCGCCGCCGGCGCGGCATCAGGGCCCGCAACTCGTCGGTCCACCATTGCCAGAAGCGCGCCAGGCCGCTGGTCGGTTCGGGTGGATCCAGGAGAGCGGCGGTCACAGCCCTTCCTCCTTGGGCGGAGCTGCCGCCCTGGCGGCGGCGGCCGGGGTCATGTCGAGAGTCATGCGGTCCAGGACGATGAAAGGCGGGGGTGCCGCCACGGCCTGATCGGGCGGCGGTGCACCGATCCCGACGGTCTCGGTCACCTCCTCGGCAGCAGCGGGGCCGCCGCTGCCGCCACCACCACCTCCCTCATCGCTGAACGCCAGCACGATCCGCTCGGTCCGCCGCAGCACGCCCTCCACGGTCGCTTCGACGGTGACGCGCATGACCTGTCGCGTCGCCTGCTGGGCCTCGCCCTCCGTTTCCGCCTCGTCCTGGGCGGTGGTGGGATCCTCGGCGATCTGGGCCAGCACCTGCATCAAGGCGGCCGACGACCGCTCGCGCGCCTTGGCGATGCGCTCCTTCTGCGAGCGGGAAAGGAAGGGAAGAATGTCGATGACTTCCTGGGGTGCATAGGCCAGGTCGACGGACCTGGCACCGGTATAGGTGGTGACGAACGGCCGGATCCGGTCGGCGGTCGCGGGCTCCAGCTCGATGGCCGCGATCCATGCCTCGACCGTCGCGAAGGCCGGCGGTTCCTCGCCGCTGACGGCACCGATGCGCTGCGCGCGCTCCTGCGCCCTGCGCATCACCTCGACGGCACGGGAGGCGGTCCCGCGGTCGGCGAGCTTTTCCAGCAGAGCACGCACTACACGTGGATCACCACGATTCACGTCGATCCTTCCCATCTCCGGCTCGGCATGGAGGTACAGGTTGACATTGCCGACGGCCACGGTCTTCGTGATCGGCTGCTGGACGGTGACCATGGTTTCGGCCAGCGACTTCTTGCCGTCGTCGCTTCCTTCGCTGGCCGCCTGTTCTTCGCCGTCCGGCGTTGCGGCAGGCTCGACCGAGGGTTCGACCGTGCCGCCGGCCGGCACCTGCTCGTCGGCATACCGGTCGCTTCCGACGCCCTGCCCGGTACCGTCGCCAGCGTCCTGACTGGCTTGCGCTTCCTCCTCGCGGGCCTCCAACTGCTCGTAGACGGTCTCCGCGACCTGCCGGTCGATCGCCGCCACCGCCTGCAGCCGCGCCTCCGCGGCACGGACCTCCTGGGAGGCCTCGCGCACGCGGCTCGCGAAGTTCAGCGACATTACCGCCAGCACGCCCGTCATCCAGATCACCACGAGCACCGCCGTTCCGCGCTGGTCCCGGATCATCGGCCGCTATCCGGAAGCAGGCGACAGGCGATGTTCTCGTTGCCGCAGATGGCCGATCCCGTCACCGGGAACGTCGCCACGATTTCGGGCAGGGCGGTCCCGGCAGCGGGCGTGATCGCCAGGGCCACGGCCCGCGGAATGTCTGCGGCCGTCCTGGGCCAGCTGTCCACCCAGCCCGGCCGGGCGTTCTCGCTGGACGTGCCGTAATAGCGCAGGCGATAGGCGGCACCTTCGTGCAGCACCGTCGGCGGTGCTGCCGCGAGCGCTGCTTCGACCGCGTCCATTCCACCGGTCAGCGGCACCTTGCGCAGAAGCAGGCGGCTGGCGCCGGCAAGGTCCTCGATCGTCAGCTCCACCAGGAGGAAGGGCGGGGGCGGCCGACCTTCCGGCGTGACCTCGATGAATCGCAGGCGCTCGGGCTCCGCGGCGAAGACCGGCACCGGGCGACCGGCCCGGTCGGGCACATAGGGCCGCGCCCGGCCGATCTCGCGCACGAGCAATTGCTGCAGGTCGGAGGCCGCCACCAGATTCGACACCCGCTCCTCCCCGCGCCCGACAGCGAGATTGGTCGAGCCCAGCGCACGGGTCACGATCGTTGCAAGGAGCGCCAGCAGGGTCATGGCGACCAGCAGCTCGATCAGCGTGAAGCCTGCCTCAGCGCGCCGCATCGGCATTGCCCTCCGCTGTCCGCACGCGCCGGGTCCCGACCGTGAGGGTCCGTCCATCCGGGCCTTCCACGGTCACCTCATAGTCGACCAGCACCACCTTGCCGGCATCGTCGGCATCCTCGCCGGCATCCTCGCCGATCTCGGGAGGATCCTCGTCCTCCGGCTCCGTGGGCACCTCGCGCCGCTCGAGCCGCCAGCGCAGGTTGCCGTCGGTGCCGTCCTGCACCGCGACACCGCCGCCCAGGTCCAGGTCAATGCGCGCCATGATCCGCTCGGCTTCCAACACCAGGGCCAGCTGGGCTTCCTCGTAGCTGGTCCGGCGCAGGCCGCTGGCGATGCCCTCGAACAGCACCGCCACCACGAGCCCCAGCACCGTGAGCGCCACCAGCACCTCAAGGATGGTGAACCCGGCCGTGTCGATGGGTGCCCGTGGCCTGCCCGCGACGTGATGGTCAGCCCGCATCGTCCACCAGCACGCGCACGCGACCGGTGACGGCCGAAATGTCGAGATACTTCTCCTCGCTTCCCTTCCCCACGAGGAGGCGGGCCGGCGACGCCTCGCCGGTGGGATAAAAGAGCACGGAGCCGTCGGTGGTCCCGCCCGCCAGTTCCAGCCGGTCCGGCGAGCCCTTCAAGGTGACGGAGCCGACCCGGCGTGCGACGGCATCGACCTTGCAGAGCACCGGGACCCCGGCGATCTGCGCCTGGGTCCGGCAGTTCACCAGGGCGCGGCGTGCATCGGCCGCAGCCGTGCCGACATTGCCGCCGAGAAAGGCCCCGGCGCGCACGGCGATCCATCCCGTCGCGAGCGCGAGGATCGCCAGGACCACGAGCAGCTCGATCAAGGTGAAGCCGGCCTCGTCCGCGACGACGCCGTCAGCGCGCGATGTTGCCGACGTCCGCCGCATCGCCCTGCCCGCCCGGTGTGCCGTCCGAGCCGAGCGAGCCCAGGTCGAACGGGCCCTGCTGGCCGGGCGAACGATAGACATAGTCGCGACCCCATGGGTCCTTCGGCAGTTCGGCCTTCGTCAGGTACGGACCACGCCAGGAAGGCGCTCCCGACGGTGCCGCCACCAGCGCGGCCAGGCCCTGCGCGGTGCTTGGATAGGCGCCGTTGTCCAGCTTGTAGAGTTCCAGCGCCTGGCTGAGGTTCTCGATCTGAAGCTTGGCGGTGTCGGAGCGTGCGCTGGACAGGTAGCCGAGCACCCTCGGTCCTGCGAGGGCCGCCAGGAGGCCCAGGATGACGAGCACGACCAGCAGCTCGATCAGCGTGAAGCCGGCTTCGGCGCTGGCGTGGCGGCGACGGGTGGACGACATGAACAAGCTCACTCCACGGAGCATGGCGGACGAACGCGCGCATATGGCCGAGACCGGTGCAGTTGGGCAAGCACTCTGACCAGACGTCAGCGCATCGCGGGTGAAATCGGCGAACCGGCCAAGTAGATCTCCTGGATCTTCCCCGCTGCGTCGACAACCAGCAGATCGGCACGCTGGCCGGGTGCTATCCTGCCCCGGTCGGCCAGCCCCAGGTAGTCGGCGGCGATGGTCGAGGTCCGGCGGGACGCTTCCGCAAGTGGCAGGCCAAGATGCAGCAAATTGGCGAAGGCCCTGTCCATGGTGAGCAGACTGCCTGCCAAAGTCCCGTCGGCCAGCCTTGCAGAGGTGCCGTCGGACACCACATAGTGGCTGCCCAGCTTGTATTCTCCTGCGGGGCAGCCCGCGGCGGCCATGGCGTCCGTGACGGCGTAGAGGCCAGGAATGGCCCGTCGCGCCATCCGGATGGCATCGGGCGCCACGTGCAGCAGATCGGCGACGATCTCGGCATGGTCAGCATAGGCCAGCGCCGCGGCGGCGACGCCCGGACGCCGATGGTCAACGCCACTCATGGCATTGAAGAGGTGCGTGAAGCCGGCGGCACCGGCCAGCAGGGCGGCACGGCAGGTCGCGCAGTCGGCAAGACTGTGCCCGATCTGCACTCTCGTACCGCGTCGGCATAATTCGGACATCAATTTGTGCCCGGGATCGATTTCCGGTGCTATCGTCGCAACGATGATCGTTGCACGGCCGAATAGCTCGCCGACCAGTTCCAGGTCGGGTGCGATGGCGAAGGGCGGCTGAGCGCCCAGCTTGTCGGGATTGATGAAGGGACCTTCGAGATGCACGCCGGGTATGTTCGCCCGGGCGCCGTCGTCGCGACGCCTGGCATCGCCGATGCCGGTGAAAGCGGCGAGCAGTTTTTCCACCGGAGCGGTGACCGTGGTGGGCAGCAGCGTCGTCGTGCCGTGTCGCAGATGAAATGCTGCGACCTGCTCGACGGCATCGGCACCGTCCATGACGTCGGCTCCGTCGCCGCCATGGACATGGGCATCGATGAAGCCGGGAATGATGAAACGATCTTTCCTTGCGGTGTCATGCGGTTGGATGCTCAGGATTGTGTGTCCGAACTGCACCAGCACCGGGTGGAACTGGTCACCGACCGCAACGAGACCGTCGATCACGGATGAAGTTGGTTTCATGTAGAGCAGTCGTTCGCTCGCCTGTGGGACATCACGACCCCCTCCGCGCTCCGTGCGTGAAACGCCCGTCATCGACGAGCGTCGCAGGCTCCGATCGGCCTATTGAACGGTCTACGGATGGTCCGCAGACCGTAGCGTCAACCTGCGCTGACGACAAAAAACAATCATGCTGCCTTTCACTCGCGCCGACCTAGAGCGGCTCTACCATTCGGCAACCTGGAAGCGCGGGGAAACGCTCCAGGAGCAGGGGACCGTCGTCGAGCTCGATGTCGAGCGCGACGGGAAAACGGTTTCCGGCAAGGTCAAGGAAACGGACCGCCGGGTGCCGTACCTCGTGCGGATCCAGGTGCAGAACGGGCGAGGCGGCCGGGTGAAGGTCTCCTCGACCTGCACCTGCATGATCCACACCCAGTGCGAGCATGCGGTGGCGATGCTGCTGCATGCGCTGCACAAGACGGCCGCTCCGGAGCCGGAGGAGCAGACGGTCGCCATCGACAGCGAGCTGGAGGCCTGGCTCGCCTCGATCACCGGGACGACCCGGGCGGGCGATGCCGACAACGACGTGATCCTCTATTTGCTGGAGCCGGCGCAGCGGTCCTGGCGCGACCTGGGCGTGGCGCAGCCGCTCAGCGTCCGCACGATCCGCGCCCGCAGGCTCCGCGACGGGATCTACGGCCGCGACAACCCGGTCTCGATCACGCAGATCGCCAGCGAGGACGCGCCCCGCTTCGTCACCCTGGAAGACCAGGTGATCGGCCGGATGCTGTCCGGCGTGCAGGGCAACGTCCGCCGCCTGTCCGGGCAGACCGACGGCGAGGTGCTGAAGATGATGCTGGCGACCGGCCGGTGCCATTGGCAGAGCACGACCAACCCCGCCCTGGTGATGGGCGACGACCGCACCGGCAAGATCGTCTGGCGCTTCAATGGCGAGGGCCAGCAGCGGGCCCTTTGCGAGATCGACGACGCGAACGACGACACGATCGTCCTGAACCTCGGCGAGCCCTGGTATGCCGACCTCAAGGAAGGCTTCGTCGGCAAGGTCGACACCGGGCTGGACGTGCGCCAGCTCCGCCACCTGCTGAACGCGCCCGCCGTGCCCGCCACCACGGCGGGCCTGGTGCGCCAGAAGCTGGTCGCGGCCGTCCTGGACATCCCGCTGCCCGAACCTTTGAAGAAGCGCGAGCGGGTCGAGGTGGCGCCCACGCCGGTGCTCTACCTCCATTGCCCGCGCGTGCAGGTGCAGCGTGGTCTCGGGTGGAACAAGGAGGTCGAGGACGTCGACCTGCCGCTGCTCCGCCTGTCGTTCGACTATGCCGGCGCGCAGGTCGGCTGGCAGGACGGCAAGACTGAGATCAACCACGTCTCCGACAACCGCCTCCTCGTGATCGCCCGCGATGCGCTGCTGGAGGTGCCCTATGTCGAGCGCCTGAACGCGCTGGGCCTGCAGCCGCTTGGGCCAACCGGCCTTGGCAAGTTCGCCGACCCGACCTGCCGACAGGACTTCACCTTCGAGGAAGGCGAGGAGGATGACGACCTCTCCTTCCGCTGGGTGCAGTTCAACCACCAGGAGCTGCCGCGCCTGGCCCGCGAGGGCTGGAAGGTAATCTTCGCTCCGGAATATCCCTACCGGGTCGCCAAGGTCACCAATGGCTGGCATCTCGATGTGGTCGAGAGCGGCATCGACTGGTTCGAGGCGAAGGTCGAGATCGACGTGGACGGCGAGCGCATGCCGCTCCTGCCGGTCATCCTCGAGCTGTTCGAGCGTGCACCGGAGAGCATGTCGCCCTCCGCCCTGGAAGAGGCGGGCGAGGAGCCGATCTACGCCAACCTGCCGGACGGCCGCATCCTGCCGATCCCGGCCGAGCGGCTGGCTGCGATCCTGCGCTCGCTCTACGAGCTGCTGGCAGCCGGCAAGGTGAACGACGACGGCGCGCTCCGCCTGTCCAAGGCCGAGGCCACCAGACTCGTGCAGCTGGAAGACGAGCTGCCGAAGAACACGCTGGTGTGGAACGGCGGCGAGGCCATCCGGCAGGTGGCACGCCAGCTCTCGTCGACAGGCGAATTGCCAAAATGCATGCCACCCAAGCAGCTGAAGGCGGAGCTGCGGCCCTACCAGAAGCAGGGTCTTGACTGGCTGCAGTTCCTCCACCACGCCAACATCTCGGGCGTGCTGGCGGACGACATGGGCCTGGGCAAGACCCTGCAGACGCTGGCGCACATCGCGCTGCTCAAGGAGCAGGGCAAGCTGGACAAGCCGGTCCTGATCGTGGGGCCGACCAGCCTGATCCCGACCTGGCGGTCGGAGATGCGGAAGTTCACGCCGAACATCCGCCTGCTCGTGCTGCACGGGCAGGACCGGCACGACCTGTTCGAGCACATCAAGGACTATGACGTGGTGCTCACGTCCTACGCCCTGCTGCTTAGGGATTCGGACGAGCTGCTGGCCCGCGACTGGCGCCTGGTGGTGCTGGACGAGGCACAGGCCATCAAGAATCCGACCACCAAGCTCGCGAGGACGGCGTTCAAGATCAAGGCGGAGCAGCGCCTGTGCCTGACCGGCACGCCCATCGAGAACCATCTCGGCGAGCTCTGGTCGATGTTCAACTTCCTGATGCCCGGCTATCTCGGTGACCGGGAGAACTTCAGGAAGGTGTTCCGCACCCAGATCGAGAAGGACGGCAACCAGGAGCGCCAGCAGCTGCTGGCCGCGCGCGTGCGCCCGTTCATGATCCGTCGGACGAAGGACCAAGTCGCGCAGGACCTGCCTGAGAAGAACGAGATCATGCGCGAGATCGAGCTGACCGACACGCAGCGCGATCTTTACGAGACCGTGCGCCTGGCGATGCATGCCCGCATCCGGCAGGAGATCGCCGAGCGGGGCATCTCGCAGTCGAACATCGCGATCCTGGAAGCCCTGCTCAAGCTGCGGCAGGTCTGCTGCGACCCGCGCCTGCTCAAGGGCGACAAGGCGGAGAGCTTCGGCCTCTCGCAGTCGGCCAAGCTCGAGCTCCTGTCCAACATGCTGCCGGACATGATCGAGAACGGCCGCAAGATCATCATCTTCTCGCAGTTCGTCGAGATGCTCGACCTGATCGAGAAGCTGCTGGTCGAGCTGGAGATCGACTTCGTGAAGCTGACGGGCCGGACCAAGGACCGCGAGACCCCGGTCAAGCGGTTCCAGGCGGGCGAGGTGCCGATCTTCCTGATCAGCCTGAAGGCCGGCGGTACCGGCCTGACGCTGACCAGGGCCGATACGGTCATCCACTACGACCCGTGGTGGAACCCGGCCGTGGAAGCCCAGGCCACCGACCGCGCCCACCGTATCGGGCAGGACAAGACGGTGTTCGTCTACAAGCTGATCTCGTCCGGCACGGTCGAGGAGAAGATGATCGAGCTGCAGCAGAAGAAGAAGACGCTGGTGGACGGCATCCTGACCGGAACGTCCGGGGGCTTGAGCTTCTCCGAGCAGGACATCGACCAGCTGTTCGCGCCGCTGGAGGCCTGACCGGCCGACAGGTGCCGGTTCAGCGCCGGCACCTGTCGCTCCGCTTGAGCCACGGACCACAATTCTCAACTTCCGGGCGAACAAGCCTTCGGGTACGACCACCACCATTTTCGACACGCCCGACAGTGAGCATTTCACTAAATTTCTCTTAATGAGATGCCTCAAGTCGGATTTCCCCGATGCGCCTGACCGGCAGCGACGATGACGACAGCCTTTCCGGCAGCAGCCAGGACGACGTGATCGCGGGGAAGGCCGGTCACGATTGGATCACCGGTGGCGCCGGCCAGGACATCCTGGCCGGCGGCCTCGGCGACGACATCATCGTGGGCGGTCTCGGCAACGACGTGATCGGCGGCGACGGCTCGGTCGATCCCGACCTTGGCGGGATCACGATCGGCGAGGAGCCGGGCGACGACCAGTTGATCGGCGAGGCCGGGGACGACCAGATCGAGGATCGCTCCGGTGGCGGCCTGATCGACGGCGGCGACGGGAACGACAGGCTGCTCGATGGCGGTGGCGGCGGCATGACCCGCGGCGGTGCCGGTCAGGATCAGATCCATCTGCAGGGTGTCGACGGCGCGGTAGCACTGGGCGATGCGGGTGACGACCGCTTCTTCGTCGAGGGCGCCGACGCGGCCTATCTGGACGGTGGCACCGGCGCCGACCAAGTCGTGATGGCTGCGAAGATCGCGATCGCCCGGGGCGGCGGCGATGCCGACCAGATGCGCTTTGCGGACGACGAGTTCCCGGGCATCTCCAGCCTGGTCGTCCGCGCCTATGGCGATGATGGCGACGACCGTATCGAAGGGACCGGCCGCTGGAACGACCTGCACGGCGGCAGCGGCAACGATCGCCTGCTGGGTGTCGGCGACGTCGCCATCCTGGACGGCGGCGATGGTGCGGACACACTGGTAGGCTTCGCGGGACGTGCCGTCCTGACCGGTGGCGCTGGGATCGACCTGTTCCGCCCCTCCGCGGGCGATGTCACGATCACCGACTTCACGCGCGGCCAGGACCGCCTGGCGTTCGAGGGGCGCAGCTTCAGGCGGTTCGACACGAACGGGGACGGGCTGCTGGACAGCCGCGATGCCGGGATCTCGATCCGGGCGGTGACGCTCGACGGGGTGACGGAGCAATCGCTGGTCATCCGCGCGGCGGCCTCCTCGCCCGAGGCATCCGCGGTGACCGTGACCCTGTTCGGCGTGACCAGCCTGGCGGGAACCGACTTCCAGACCGGCCTCACTCCGCTTCCCGGCGCCGCGCCGGGCCAGTCGATCCCCGTGCGGTTCGGCACCAACCAATCGGGCGGCCTTGCCAATGACGGGTTGCGCGGCACCGGCTTGGACGATGTCCTGTCGGGTGCGGGCGGCGCCGATGTCATCCAGGGCCTGGGCGGCAACGACATGCTGATCGGCGGTCGCGGCGACGACCGGATCTTCGGCGGCGATGGCGACGACAGCCTGATCGGCGAGGGCGGGCAGGACCGCCTCCAGGGCGGTTCGGGCGACGACAACCTGCTCGGGGGCTTGGCCGACGATGTCCTGGAGGGTGGCATCGGCCGGGATGTCCTCTCAGGCGGAGCCGGAGCGGACCTGCTCGACGGCGGAGACGGCGACGACGCCATCGTCGACGATGACGGCTTGGCCGAGATCCTGGCGGGTGCTGGCAACGACTGGGTGAGGCTCGGCACTGGCCTGTTCGACCATGCCGCCGTTCATCTCGGCAGCGGCTCCGACCGGGCTGAGGTGGCCGGCGGCGGCGTGCGAGTCTTCGGCGAGGGCGGGGACGACGTGATCCGCGTCGCCAGCGGCAGCAATCTCCTCCATGGCGGTCTTGGGCGCGACTGGCTGGGTGGAGGCAGCGGTGCCGACATCCTGCTCGGCGACGGCGGCAACGACCAGATCGGCGGCGGGGGCGGCGACGATCGGGTCCAGGGCGGTGCCGGCGATGACCTGATCGCGGGTGGGGGCGGCGGCGACGTGCTGGCCGGCGGTGCGGGGGAGGACCGCTTCCTGTTCCGCGCCTATGCGTCCGATGGTCTGCTGCTGGGCGACCAGCAGGACCTCGTCATGGATTTCGTCCAGGGAGAGGACCTGCTCCTCCTGCGCGGTGGGAGTGGCGTGGGTGCCGAGAACCGCCCGCCAACCTTCGCGATGCTGGACAGCAACGGCGATGGCGTCATCGGCGCCGGCGACCGCGGCGTCATCACCGGTAGCGTGGACGGCAGGCCCAGCCTGACCCTGGACCTGGGAGCGGCATTGGAACTCGGCCCTGCGACCGCCCATCGCCTGACCCTGGTCGGCCTGGACCGGCTGCTGGGCAGCGATCTCGCCTGAGGTTGTTGCCGGCTGTCAGTGTGGAACCCGAGGTCGACGCGCCAGCGCGACGTCCTATATGCAGGGATGGGGGCGAATGGGCCGCCCGTTTATGCAGGAGGGACATCCATGCCGATACTCTACACCACCAAGGCCTATGCCACCGGCGGCCGGACGGGCCATGCGCGGACGGAGGACGGCAAGGTCGACGTCCAACTCGACACGCCGAAGGAACTGGGCGGCGGCGGTGGTGCCGGAACCAATCCCGAGCAGTTGTTCGCCGCCGGCTATTCCGCCTGCTATCTGGGCGCGCTGAAGTTCGTCGCTGGCAAGCAGAAGGTGACGATCAGCGACGATGCCAAGATCACCACCAGCGTCGGCATCGGCCCGCGCGAGGACGGGGGCGGTTTCGGTCTTGCGATCTCCATGGACGTCAGCCTTCCCGGCATCGATCGCGCCACGGCAGAGCAGTTGGCCAAGGATGCCCACGTGGTCTGCCCGTACTCGCACTCGATCAAGGGTAACGTCGACGTGAAGACGAACATCGTCTGACGATCCCGCGAGCGCCGTAGAAGCGCGCCCGGCTTGCGCCGGGCCGCTTTCAGCGCCCGGTGCGGCGGATGGCCTGCACGGCGGTATCGAGGGCCACGAGGAAGCGTGAGCGATCCTCCTTGGCGAACGGCCGCCCGCCACCACGGATCTCGCCGGTCTCGCGCAGCGACGTCATCAGGTTGCGCATGGCGAGGTCGGCGCCGATCGAGGAGGGCGTGAAGGCCTTGCCTGCCGGTCCGATCACCCGTGCGCCCGTCTTCACACAGCGATCGGCCAGTGGCACGTCGGCCGTGATCACGATGTCGCCCTCGGCGGCATGCTCGGCGATCCAGTCGTCGGCACGGTCCAGCCCCTCGTTCACGATCATTCGGGTGATCCGCGGATGGTCCGGCACGCGCAGCCACATGTTGGCGACGACCACCACCTTCCACTGGTAGCGATCGGCGACGCGATAGACCTCGTCCTTTACCGGACAGGCGTCAGCGTCGATGAAGATCGTGTTCAAGCTGCCTTCCCAATGCTCGCGCCGTGATCATGAACTGATCGCGGGGCGGGCGCCATGGCGCGATGATAAGCAAAGAATATCAGCGGCTTAGCCTTGCCGATCCTGTGCCGCTCCATATGCTGGCGGGCAGCTCCCAGGGGAACTAGAACGCCATGAGCCGCCACCACGTCATCGAGCCGCTACCCGAGAACATGATCTACGGGTTCTTCGATGCGAGCCTGCCGCCCATCCTCGAAGTCGATTCCGGCGATACGGTGACATTGACCAGTTGGCCGGCCGGTGGCCTGGACAGCCTGCCGGCGGATCGCTCGCGCGTCCTGCAGGCGCATCTGGACGCGTTCGAGCGGACGCCCGGCAACGGCCCTCACTTCGTGACCGGGCCGATCTATGTGCGTGGCGCCGAGCCCGGCGACATCCTGCAGATCGACATCCTCTCCCACGAGTTCCCCTATGACTGGGGGTTCGTGTCGATCCTGCCGCTGCTCGGCACGCTGCCAGACGAATTCACCGAGTACGAGACGATCCATCCGACCATCGATCGCAACCGGGGCACGATGACCTGGCCCTGGGGCAAGGAGCAGCCGCTCGACCCGTTCTTCGGCGTCATCGCCGTAGCCCCGCCCAAGGCCTGGGGCCGGCAGCCGACACCGCCGCCGCGCGTGTTCGGCGGCAACATGGACAACAAGGAGCTGAAGCCTGGGGCGACGCTCTACCTGCCCGTGTTCAACGAGGGCGCCCTGTTCAGCGCCGGGGATGGTCATGGCGTGCAAGGCGATGGGGAGGTCTGCATCACTGCGCTGGAAACGGCGCTGACCGGCACGGTACGGCTGACCGTCCGCAAGGACCTGGGCTACACCTATCCGTTCGCGGAAAATGCAACGCACCTGATCTCGATCGGCCTGCACGAGGACCTGGACGATGCGGCGGCCCAGGCGGTGCGACAGATGGTCGAGCATATCTGCCGTCGTACGGCCCTGACCCGAAACCAGGCCTACATGCTATGCTCGCTGGCCGCCGACCTCCGCGTCACGCAGACGGTCGACGGCCAGAAGGGCTGCCACATGATGCTGGCGAAGGAGCGGCTCTAGGCCGCTCCCCAGGGCTCAGCGGCCCTGCTGGTAGCCCTGATTGTGGGTGTTCTGGTTGATGTTGCCCTGGCGACCAACCTCCTTGAGGTTGCTGTTCACGGGCGCCTTCGGCGTGTGGCCGGTCTTCGGCTGGCTGGGCGTGTGCCCGGTCATGCCTGGATCGCGGTTCGCCTCGGGGATCGGGGGCGTCTTGCTCATGGCTGAACTCCGGTTGGCCTGCCTTGAGAACGGCGGCGCCACGGGGTCGTTCCGTCCGGACGACGATCGGAGTTGAGCCCTTCTGCCAGCGGGCGCACGATGAAGGACGGGGCGGGAAGCTCCGTGCGGCGAGAAGAAAGAACAACGGCATGATCGAGGGAAGCATCATCCAGGTCGCCTATGTCGTGCGCGACATCGAGGCGGCCATGAAGCGCCACTGGGAGGTCTGCGGGATCGGACCCTGGGACGTGTACGAGTTCGATGCGACGAAGGTGGACGACTTCGTGTATCGCGGTCGCCCCGCGGACCACCAGGCGCTCCTGGCGCTGGCCTGGAGCGGCGGGATGCAGCTCGAGCTGCTGCAGCCGGTGAGCGGCTACTGCATCTATGACGAGCACCTGGAGAAGAAGGGCGAGGGCCTCCACCACGTGAAGCTCTTCCATGCCGACTGCGCCAAGGCGGTGGCTGACTATGCGCGGCGGGGCTACCCGGTCACCCAGAGCGGCCGGTTCGACCAGGACGAGCACTACTACCTCGATACGGAAAAGGACTTCGGCTACGTGATCGAGCTCGGCAATGCCGGGCGGATCCCCGGGCCTGACCGCCGCTACCCAACCTGAACGGTCGCACAGGCAAGAAGGAAGCGGTTTCATGACGGATATCCTGGTCGTCGGGGCGGGCCCGGTCGGACTGACCTTGGCTGCCGAACTTGCCCGCCACGGCGCCACCTGCCGGATCATCGACCAGCTGGCGCAGCCCACCGGCTACTGCAAGGCTCTGGGCGTCACGCCGCGCACGCTGGAAGTCTGGGAGGACATGGGCATCGTCCGTCCGATGATCGAAGGCGGGCTCTGGCTGACCGGCCTGCGGCTGATCGTGAACGGCGAGCTGGTCAAGGAGATCACGGAGGGGCTGCCGGCCCTGCCCTACGGGCTTACCCTGGGCCTTCCGCAATACGAGACCGAGTTCGTGCTGGGCGAGCATGCTCGCCGCCTGGGCATCCTGCCCGAGCGCGGCACGTCCCTGCAGTCCGCCGAACCTTCCCTAAACGGGGTCGCGGTCAGGCTCGCGCACGAGGACGGCCGCACCGAGGAGGCCAACTTCCGCTACGTGGTCGGGTGCGACGGTGCCCACAGCATGGTCCGCAAGGCAGCCGGCATCGGCTTTCCGGGCGAGGCCTACCCGGTGGAGTTCATGCTGGGGGATGTCGCGGTCGACTGGCCGGTGCCGCGTGGGGTGGGGATCCGGGCCGTGCAGATGGAGGACGGGGAAATGACCGGCTTCCTGGTAGCGGTGCCGCTGCCCGACAAGGGAAGATACCGGCTCACCTCCTACGCCCCGCCCGAGCTTGCCCAGGAGCCTGGCCAGCAGTCGGACGATGCTCACGGGATCCAGGCGGAGCGGACTCCCCCCGACCTGGCGGTCCTGCAGGCCATCACCGAGCGGCTGATGCCGGGCGTCACGCTGTCCGACCTGCGCTGGTCCTCGATCTTCAGGATCAGCATGCGCCTGGCCGACGCCTATCGAAAGGGGCCGTTCTTCCTTGCCGGGGATGCCGCCCATATCCACCCCCCCACAGGGGGCCAAGGCATGAACACCGGAATCCAGGATGCGTACAACCTGGCCTGGAAGCTGGCCCTGGTCGTCCGTGGCGAAGCACCGGGAACGCTGCTCGACAGCTATGAGGCGGAGCGTCGCCCGGTCGGCATGGACGTGCTCGAGCGCACGATCGCGCAGACCGCGGCGTTCCGGACGGGCCAGACCGGCGGCAAGCGCGGCAGCGATACGCGGCTGGAGGACTCCCAGCTGACGATCGCCTATCGGGACAGCGCCTGGGTCGTCGACGAGATGTCAGGCGAGGCCGATGGTCCCGCCGCGGGCGACCGGGCGCCGGATGCATCCGGCCTGCGCCGCCTGGGCCTTGGCATGCCGGTGCGACTGTTCGATCTTCTGCGGGGGACCGAGCACGTGCTGCTGCTCGACGTTCAGGACGACGACGAGGCAGGCCGCGGGGTAGCCACGGCGTCACTGCTCCGGCACCGGTTCGGCCGGCGGGTGCGCTGCTACGGGATCGTGGCACCGGGCCAGGGGCGTACCGACCTTCCGCTCCTCCCGCTGATCGAGGATGCCGACGGCATGTTCGCCGCCGCCTACGGCAGCGGACGCCAACGGGCCTGGGTGGTTCGCCCCGACGGCCATATCGGCTATCGCGGCCTGGAGGGCGACGGCCCCATCCGGTACCTGGAGAAGGTCCTGGCGCCCGCCTGATACAGCTGCCGGGCCGGTGAGCCGCGGGCATGGCCCCTTGATCGATTGGAACCTCGTACCGACGTTCGTCATTGAGGACCTGCATTCGCCCACTCGAACGAAACGGGGAGCTCCGCATGGAACGGCAGCTGCAGATCACCTACAAGGGACTGGAGTCCTCACCCTCTCTCGACGCGATGATCCGCGAACGGACGGAGCGCCTGGAGCGACACCATCCCCATGTGATCGGTTGCCGGGTCGCCGTCGAGGTGCCTCACCGCAGCCCCGATAGCGGAAAGACCGCGATCGCCGTCGCGGTCGAGGTCGAGGTACCCGGCCGTAACCTGATCGTCGGCCGGAGCGACACCGAGCGGCGCGAGGTGAAGAACGACCATACCGCGGTCGTGAACCGCGCGTTCGACGCGGCGCAGCGCCAGCTCGAGGACTCGGTCCGGACCCAGCGCGACCACGCCCGTCACATCGACGGCGGCACCCTGCGTACCGGCCAGGTCGTCCGGATCTTCCCGGATGCCGGCTACGGCTTCATCGAGATCGTGGGCTCGCCCGACCTTCATTTCACCAAGGACGACGTCGTGAGCGGCGGGTTCGACGAGATCGAGGTCGGCGCCATGGTCCAGGTGACCCCGTCGCCGGCCGAGGGGCCGATGGGCCCGCGGGCGACGGAGGTCCGCCTGTTCACCAAGGAACGCGCCGCCTCCTGAACCTGTCCCGGCAGGACGTCAGGCGGGCGGAGCCTTTTCCACCGCGCACTCGGTGGGCGGCCGGCTGCCGGACGTCCAGGTCGCCTGGTCGCCCTTGCCGCGGAAGTCGAACTGGTCGGTACCGTACCAGATCCCCGAGCCGGCGAGCTTTTGGGGGAGGATCAGGGTCTCGCCGCCGTTCTCAGTGATGATCGCGGTGTCCGGCTCGAACCAGATCCCGAGCCGGGTACCGTCCTCGCAGCGATACTCCACGGTCGAGACGGCCTTGATCTCGGGATCGTCCGCCGGCTGGGTGGCGCATCCACCCAGCGCCATCAGGGCCGCACCGAGAAAGGCGGCCCCGCCACCGTCAATTGTCCGTCCCGTCGATCGCACTGCCGACCTCCACCTTTCCGCCCGCCTTGTCATAGACGCAGATCATTGTTGCCCGTCCCTGCCCACCCTTGGGCTTCCCCTGCACCAGCGCAAGGTCATAGGAGGGGCTTCCGAACGGATCCAGCCCAGCCGTGGCATCCTCCAGAAGGCGGCCGGTCGCGCCGCAAGGCAGGCAGCCCCCATCTCCTGCCGGCATGCCATCAAGGCCCCATACGTGGAAGCGCGGGCCCGCAGAGGATCCAGCATCGTGGCCGAAGCCGGCGGAATGACCCAAAGGCGCCCGACCATTGTCCGGCCTCGTTCATGCCCCAAGGTTGATGCAGGGCTTAGTATTACTGATTCTCATGCGGGCAGCGCGTCGTTGAACGAAATGCTGCTCATGGTAGTAGTTATCAGTGTCGGCCTGTTGGCCGGCCGCGGCAATTTGAAGGCCCAGCTTGCGCCGCGTCAACAAACGCTAAAGCGCCACGACCTGGTCGTGGTTCACCTTGTGAAAGGCGAGCCGATCCATGCGAACCAACGTCATCCCATCCTCATCGGGATCCTGTGGCCTGCGAGCCTGTAGCCACGCCGGCTGATCTGGCCGGCACCCGGACCAATCCGGCCCTAGCTACCATCGCTTTGCCCTGGATCCGAACGATGATCTGCGCGCAATCATCTCCCCTTCATGTCGTGGTGGACAACCAGCATGTCGGCCTGCTGGTGCGGACCGGTGACGTCTTTCGCTTCGTTGCCGCCGACCCGGCCTTCCGCCTGCTCGACGGCAGCAGGTTCCGCCGCCTTGAGCAGGTGCAGCGGGCCGCCGGCGCCATGAAACGGGCGCTGCGCGAGACAGGCGGCCGCGGCGCCCCGTCCGCCCGGGACACCCAGCACTGACATCTTCTTCCTCATAGGACCGTTCTCATGTCGGACATTACGTCCAAGCATCCTGAAACGCTGGCGCTGCATGGTGGCTGGCGCAGCGACCCTGCCACCGGGGCCGTCGCCGTCCCGATCTACCAGACGACCTCCTACGAGTTCCGCGACACCGAGCACGCCCGCAAGCTGTTCGGCCTGGAAGAGCTCGGCAACATCTACACGCGGATCATGAACCCGACCCAGGACGCGCTGGAAAAGCGGATCGCGGCACTGGAAGGCGGCGTGGCGGCGCTGGCGCTGTCCTCCGGCCAAGCGGCCTCGGCCTTCTCGGTGCAGAACTTGGCCTCGGCCGGCGACAACATCGTCAGCTCCACCGATCTCTATGGCGGCACCTGGAACCTGTTCGCGAACACGCTGAAGCAGCAGGGAATCGAGGTCCGCTTCGTCGATCCGGCCGATCCGGAGAACTTCCGCCGCGCCACCGACGAGCGCACCCGCGCCTACTACGCCGAGACCCTGCCGAACCCCAAGCTGCAGGTCTTCCCGATCCGCGAGGTTGCGGAGATCGGCCGGCCGCTGGGCATCCCCTTGATCGTGGACAACACCGCGGCACCGATCCTGGCCCGCCCGATCGACCACGGTGCCGCGATCGTGGTGCACTCGCTCACCAAGTATATCGGCGGGCACGGCTCCTCGATCGGCGGCATCATCGTGGACAGCGGCACGTTCGACTGGGCGGCCGTGCCGGCCCGCCAGCCCTTGCTGAACCAGCCCGACCCGAGCTATCACGGTGCCGTCTGGGTCGAGGCGGTCAAGCCGCTGGGGCCGATCGCCTACATCATCAAGGCACGGGTCACGCTCCTGCGCGACCTGGGCTCGGCGATCGCACCCCTGAACGCGTTCCTGGCCATCCAGGGCGTGGAAAGCCTGCCGCTGCGGATGCGCGAGCACGTCAAGAACGCGTCGGCGGTCGCAGCCTGGCTCAAGGGGCGCCCGGAAGTGGCGACCGTGATCCATCCGAGCCTGCAGGAAGGGGAAGCCCGCCGCCGCGCGGACACCTACCTGAAGGGCGGCTATGGCGGGCTGGTCGGCTTCGAGCTGAAGGGCGGGCTCGAGTCCGGGCGCCGCTTCATCGACGCGCTGCAGCTCTTCTACCATGTCGCGAATATCGGCGATGCCCGGTCGCTGGCGATCCATCCGGCCACGACCACCCATTCCCAGCTGAGCGCCGACGAGCAGCAGCAGACGGGCGTGACCGACGGCTATGTCCGCCTGAGCATCGGAATCGAGCATATCGACGACATTCTGGCCGACCTCGATCAGGCGCTCCTAGCCTCCAGCCGGATCACCCGCGCCGCGGCATGAGCTTGGCGGCACCCCGCAGGCGATGTATCTGTCTGGAAATATCGCCTGCGGAGGCTCCATGTTCCGACGCCCGCTCGCTGCCCTCGCTCTTGTCGTTGCCCTGCTGCTCACGACGGCGGTGCGTGCGGAGGAGCGGATCACCGTGTTCGCGGCGGCCAGCCTGAAGAACGCGTTGGACGAAGCCATCGCGGTCTTCGGCAAGGCGACCGGTGCGGAGGTGGTTGCGTCCTATGCAGCCAGCTCGGCGCTCGCAAAGCAAATCGAGGCGGGGGCGCCGGCAGACCTGTTCTTCTCGGCTGATATCCCCTGGATGGACTACCTTGCGGAGCGTGAGCTGATCGACGCCTCCAGCCGGCTCGACCTTCTCGGCAACGACTTGGTCCTGGTGGCGCCCGCCGCGAGCGATCTAGGCGCACTTACGGTCGACGGGCAGCTCGACTTGGCCGGCCTGCTGGGCGAGGGAAGGCTAGCGACGGGGCAGGTCGATTCGGTGCCGGCCGGCAGGTACGCCAAGGCGGCGCTCCTGCAGCTGGACCTGTGGAACAGCGTCGAGCAGAGGCTCGCCCAGTCCGACAATGTCCGGACCGCGCTGGCCCTCGTGGCGCGCGAGGAGGCACCGCTCGGCATCGTCTATGCGACCGACGCCGCCGCCGAGGCGGGCGTCAAGATCGTGGGCATGTTCCCCGAGACCAGCCATCCGCCGATCGTCTATCCCCTGGCCCTGATCAGGGCGGGCGCGTCCAAGCCCGGTGCGATGGCCTTCCTGGCCTACCTGAAGAGTGATGCGGCCACTCCCATCTTCCGCAAGGCCGGCTTCAAGCTGCTTCATCCTCCGGCCTCGTGAGCGTCCGACGCAACCGGCCGGCCGGCTCATGATCGCGCACGTCCCTTGTCCGGCCTTCCTGGAGTCCGGTTCGCCATGACCGGCTGGATGGCGCTCACGCCGGAGGAGTGGATGGCTGTCCGGCTGAGCCTGTGGGTGTCGCTCGTGGCGATGCTGGCAAGCCTGCCGTTCGGCATCCTGGTGGGCATGCTGCTCGCCCGCGGCAGGTTCTGGGGACGTGCAGTCCTGGACATCCTCGTCCACCTTCCGTTGGTCCTGCCCCCCGTGGTGACTGGCTATCTGCTGCTCCTGACCTTCGGCCGCCGTGCCCCACTGGGCGCCTTCCTGGCCGAGCATCTGGGCATTGTCTTCGCGTTCCGCTGGACCGGCGCCGCACTCGCCTGCGCCGTCATGGGGTTTCCGCTCCTCGTCCGTGCGATCAGGCTTTCGGTCGAAACGGTTGATCGTCGGCTGGAGGATGCCGCGCGGACGCTCGGCGCAGGTCCCGCCTGGGTCTTCCTCACGGTCACGCTGCCCCTCATCCTGCCTGGGATCCTGGCCGGCATGATCCTCTCCTTCGCCAAAGCGCTCGGCGAGTTTGGGGCCACCATCACCTTCGTCTCCAACATCCCGGGCGAAACCCAAACCCTGCCCAGCGCCATCTACACCCTGATCCAGGTGCCGGGCGGGGAAACAGGTGCGCTCCGGCTGGTCCTGGTCTCGGTCGCCATCTCGGTAACAGCCCTCCTGGCCTCAGAGCTGCTGGCCCGGCGGATGGCGAAGAGGACCGGTGATTGACCGGGACCAGCCTCGAAATCGACATCCGCCACCGCCAGGGCGATTTCCTGCTCCAGGCGGCGTTCACCGCACCGGCCGGGCTCACCGCGCTGTTCGGTCGGTCGGGCTCGGGCAAGACTACGCTGGTCAATGCCATCGCCGGCCTCCTCCGGCCGGACCATGGTCGGATCCTGGTGGACGGCAGGCCCCTTCTCGACACGAGCAGGGGGCTGCACCTGCCGGCCCATCTTCGCCGGGTCGGCTATGTCTTCCAGGATGCCCGCCTGTTCCCCCACCTCACCGTCCGCCAGAACCTGCACTACGGGCACTGGTTCACGTCCAGGGCGGAACGAACGGCGGATGCCGACGCCATCGTGGCGATGCTGGGTATCGGTCATCTTCTCGGCCGGCGGCCTGCTGCCCTTTCCGGGGGGGAGAAGCAGCGGGTCGCGATCGGCCGGGCGCTGATGGCAAGCCCGAAGCTGCTGTTGATGGACGAGCCGCTGGCGTCGCTGGATGACGCCCGCAAGACGGAGATCCTGCCCTTCGTCGAGCGGATCCGCGATGAGGCGAGCGTCCCGATCGTCTATGTCAGCCATTCCGTGGCCGAGATTGGCCGTCTTGCCACCACAGTCGTGATGCTCGCCGATGGCCGGGCGGTCGCAGCCGGCCCGACTGCGCAGATCATCGCCCAGCCCGACCTCTTCGAAGGCAGCGACCGCGCCGAGGCCGGCACCATCCTCCACACTCGGATCGACCATCACGACCACGAGTTCGCGCTCACGGTGCTCTCCTGCCCGGCCGGCCGCATCGATGTGCCGGCAATCCCGGCACCGCCCGGCACATCCGTCCGCCTGCGTATCCGGGCGCGCGACGTGACCCTCGCCACGACAAGGCCAGACCATTCGAGCGCCCAGAACATCCTTACGGGCTTCGTCACCGCCATCCAGGCGACTGATGCACCGGTGACGGTCGTCCAGCTGGACTGTCATGGCGAGCGACTGACCGCTCAGGTGACCCGGCGTGCCGTGGCCATGCTCGGCCTGCGGGTAGGCAGCTCCGTCTTCGCGATCGTCAAGAGCGTCACCTTTGACCCTACGGCCGTCAGCCCGTGAGGCCCGTGGCCCTTGCCAGCACCGCCACTAGCGGGAGAGTGCCCTCGCGGCAGGCGGCCCATGCCTCACCAACTTCACAGGATCTGGCCGTATCCCATACTTGCCGTGCCATCACCGGCTGACGGGGTGGGGACGAACATGGGAACACCGGCACCAGGATCTCAAGGTCTGGCAACATCCTCCTTCGATCTAGGCTGCAGCAAGCAGCGTTCGGCAGCCCGGCTGGCCTGTGAGACGATGGATCCGGATAGCTGCGAGCCGCATAGCCCATCTCTGCCCGGCCGAGCCAAGCAGGCCGGCGTCGCGGCTCGGACTTCAAGCTCAGGAGCGGCCCCCGTCGCCGGTGCCTGCAGGAAGCGCAACGACATGCTGATCGACCTACCCGACGCGGGCGATGATCGACGGTGACCAGCTGCCCACCGAGCACGCCCGGGTCGTGCGCGAGTTGCAGGCGCCGGCCTATCCACCAACATCGGCTTCGGGGTGATCGGGCATGGCCACCGTCCTTTTGTTGTTGCACCAGGTCCGGTCTAGGCTCGACAGCCATCAGATCTTCCCCATCGCTCCGGCCAGCATCCGCGACCCCCTGCACAACGACCTGAGGCAACCTGTCGGCACCCGGTCATCCGATCCGTCGGTCATGCAATCGCGGCGGCGCTGTGGGACAGGAACGAGCCCGAAATTGCGCGGGCAATCCCGCCTATGTCCCCAACCAGGCGCCAAAGCCCGCCACGATTTGTTCGTCCAGGGGACCCAGCGACATCCACGGCAGGTACCGGGGACTTCAGGACATCCAGAGCATGTTTGCTGTGCTTTTCGGCTAGGCAGCTGACCGCCTGGGCTGGAGGAGAATCCCCTCCAGCCCAGGCGGGGCGTCGGGCTGACCATGCCGCTCACGCACCAGATCCTTGCTCTGGTTGGTCAAGACGCATGATCGAGGGCACGACTCTGCTCAGTTGAAGGCCAGGACCCGCCCGACGTCCAGCAGCACCAGCAACTGGTTGTCGAGGCGATAGATGCCCCTGGAGAACTCCCGCCAACACTGGGTCAGCGGCGTCAGGTCGGTGTCGAAGCGATCGGCTGGTGGCTGAAGCACTTCGCCGATCTGGTCGATGAGGAGGCTGTAGAGTTCGCCGCCATGCTCGCAGACGACGCTCATGCTCGGCCGGTCCGACACCACGGCATCCATGCCCAGCCTTTGCCGAAGGTCGATCGCCGTCACGATCCGGCCACGCAGGTTGAGGACGCCGGCAATCTCCCGTGCGGCCAGCGGGACTCGCGTGATGCGCTGAAAGCCCAGGATGTCCTGCACGATCCTTACCGGAATGCCGACCAGCTGACCGCCGACATGCATCGAGACGAGTTCCTCGGCGGCCGCCTGAGGACGGCGGGAGGACTTGGGTTCGGCAATGGAGCTGTTCATGACGGTACCCTGTGCGCCTTGGGATGGGATGCCAGTTCTGCGACCAGTGCTTCGCGGTCCAGCTTGCCGACATGGCCGTCGAAGCCGGCCTCGCGACCGCGTTCGATGTCCTTTGGTGCGGTATGGGAGGTCAGCGCCACCATTGGCACGTTCTGCCAGCTGCCGTCGGCGCGGCAGCATGCGGCAAAAGCGAAGCCGTCCATGCCGGGCATCTCGATATCCGAGACGATCGCATCGTACATCTCGCCCTTGTCACGGTATTCCAAGGCCTTGGCGGCCGAATCCACCGCGGTGACCTCGTAGCCGTGGGACTGCAGGATCGGCAGCAGGATGTTGCGGAAAAACGCACTGTCGTCGACCAGCAAGATCCGCCTGGGTTTGGTGTTTGCCGCCTCCATGAACGGTTCGGTCTCGTTGCGATCGAACCAACCGCCGAAGACCTGGTTCACGAAATAGCTGACATCGACCACCTCGGTCGAACGCCCAGCGATGATGGCGCTCCCCAGGACATTGACGCTGCCGCTCCGGCATTCGAGCCGGATCTCCTGCTCGGTGATGTCGATGATGCTGTCCACGACCAGGCCCATGTCGTTGCCGGCGTCCGTGAAAACCAGGACGGGCCGCGTCCCGTCGGACACCCGTACCGGCTGCCCCTCGAAGTCGACGATCGGCATCAGTCGCCCGCGATACTGGACCACGGTGCTGGTTCCGGACCACTCGATCTGGGCCGGCTCGATCTCCTCCAGCCGGGTCACGAGCGCCAGAGGCACTGCCTTCGGCGCACCGGCCCCGGCGCGGAACAGGAGCAGCGAAGTGGCGTCGTCCTGCTGGCTCTGCGACGACGCTTCCTTCTTCTCCGCCACCGGATTGGCCGACTTGCCGATCCGGTCGGTCAGCCCGTTCAGATCGAGGATCATGACGACGTCGCCGTCGCCGAGGATCGTGTTGCCCGAGAACAGCCGGTGGCCGCGCAGGATCGGTGCCACTGGCTTGACCACGATCTCCTCGGTGTCGAACACTTGGTCGACGATGAGCCCGAACACACAGGGGCCAATCTGGGAGACTACCACGTGGGTGTCTTCGACATTGGTCTCGTCCCCACGCAGCCCGAGCACGCCGGCCAGCGAGATCAGCGGCAGCAGGCGATCGCGCAGGCGGAGGATTGGCGCGCCGTCGATCACCTCGATCCGATGCTTGGACCGGGCACCGGCGCGGACCAGCTCGACCACGCCGATCTGCGGGATGGCATAGCGCTCGCCAGCAGCGGCCACGATCAGCGCGGAAACGATGGCGAGGGTCAGCGGGATCTTGATGACGAACCGGGTTCCACGCCCAAGTTCGGACGACATCTCGATCGTGCCACCGATCTTCTCGATATTGGTCCGCACGACGTCCATGCCGACACCGCGGCCGGACACGTTGGTCACCTGGCGCGCGGTCGAAAAGCCAGCTTTGAAGATGAACTGCTGGATCTGCTGCGTGCTGAGAGAAGCCAGCTCGGCCTCGGTCGCCAGTCCGTTCGCCAGGATCTTCGCGGCGATCGCGTTGGTGTCCAGACCTTTGCCGTCGTCGGCGATCTCGATGATGATGTGGCCGCCTTCATGGAAGGCATTCAGCCGGATCTTGCCCTGCTCGGGCTTGCCCGCCGCCACACGCGCCTTGGTCGTTTCCAGCCCGTGATCGGCGGAATTGCGGACCATGTGGGTGAGCGGATCCTTGATCAGCTCCAGGATCTGGCGGTCGAGCTCCGTGTCGGCGCCGACCATCTCAAGCTCGATCTGCTTGCCCAGCTCCATGCCGAGGTCGCGGACCACGCGTGGCAGCTTGCTCCACACGTTGCCGATCGGCTGCATGCGCGTCTTCATCACGCCCTCCTGCAGCTCGGACGTGATGTGGGACAGCCGCTGGAGTGGCGCCTTCAGGGCATTGTCGCTGCTCTTGCGCGCCGTCTGCAGGAGCTGGTTGCGGGTGAGCACGAGCTCGCTCACCAGCGTCATCAGCTTTTCAAGCAGCTCGATATTGACCCGTAACGTCTGGTGGGCCACCGACTCCGTGGCTGCGGCCCGCCCGGCGGCTTCCTCCGGCGGATTCTTCGCCGCCAGGACAGGCTTGGCTGCCCCCTCGGTCTCAGGTGCTGGCACGTTCGTCCGTGCGGGCAAGGTTTCCGATCCGGGTGCGATGACAGCGTTCGGCATGATCGGTTCCACTTCCTCCTGGCGTCCGGAGCAGGCGTCCAGGCGCGCGATCAGCTCGCTGTCGTCGCCAGCCGGCTCCGCCCTCGTCGCCTCCAGTACCGCGAGGATCTCCTTGATCCGGTCCAGGGCCTCCAGGATCAGACTCACTTCGCTGGGGCCGGGCACGAGCTTGCCCTCGCGAAAGTCGCCCAGCACGTTCTCGGCGGCATGGGCGACATGCTGCAGGCGGGGCAGCCCCAGGAACCCGCAGGTCCCCTTGATCGTGTGGACCATGCGAAAGATGCTGCCGAGCAACTCGCGGTCGCTGGGGTTGCGCTCCAGCTTGACGAGCTCGACATCGAGCAGCGTCATGCTCTCCGCACATTCGGTCAGGAAGTCGGCGAGAAGTTCATCCATGGCCGCTCATCCCTGCCCGCGCCGGTGACGGTCGAGAACGATGACATCGGCAGGATGGTGCTGCAGGAAACGACCCAGGATGTCCTGGCCCGCCGGTGTCGCGGCGCGCGAGATGGTGGTACCGGGAAATTCCGGCGCCTTTGCCGGCGACGCCCGGCGCAGCTCGACTTGGGACCGCAATAACCACGCCCTCAGGAATTCCATGATCTTTCAATCCTCGATCGCCACGCTCTCGCGTCTCGGCACGCAGATTGCCTCACCCGGGTTAACGAACCCTGAATGCCAGCCGATCCCGGCCAACTTTCCTTCCAGGTGATCATCATGGATCTCTCCATCGTCCCGGGCGCCCTCGTCTGCCATCCGCTGGAGCCTGGCTGGGGGCTCGGCATGGTGCAGAGCGTCGTCGGACACCGGGTCACGGTGAACTTCGAGCACCGGGGCAAGGTGCTGATCGACATCCGCCATGTCACCCTGACACCGGTACGTGAAGACCGGAGCCAAGGAACAAGATGACCCGGCAACGGGCCCTTGCCGGCCCGAAAGCACCGGCGGAACGTGCCACTAGGCCGGGACACCGGGCCTTGCCTCGGCCGGGCCGGCCACGGCCGTTACCGCCGGCCCGACGCAAGCGGTTCGGCCTGCCTCGCCTCCTCGGCCATGCGGCGGTGCTGTCGTGCCTGGCCCTGCTTGCCCTGGTGATCGATGCGGCGAGGCTGGCGCACGGGGTGGCTCGTCCTGCCCGGGCGAGCGCGGTGACCCTGCTGGACCGGACCGGCACCCCCATCACTACGCTGGGCGATGGGTGGTCGACACCACTCCAGCTCCAGGACGTGGCACCGGTGATGGCTCAGGCCGTGATTGCCATCGAGGACCGGCGGTTCTTCCATCATGTCGGCGTCGACCTCATCGGGCTGGGACGTGCCCTGGTGCGCAACCTGACGGCCGGCCGCATCGCCGAGGGTGGCAGCACGATCACCCAGCAGTTGGCCAAGCTCGCCTTTCTCAGCCCGGAACGGAGCTTCCTGCGCAAGGCGCGCGAGGCGGCACTGGCGGTCTGGCTGGAAGCCACCCTTTCCAAGCAGGACATCCTCGCCGCCTATCTCGACCGTATCTATCTCGGCGGTGGCGTGAGCGGCGTGCGGGCGGCCGCCCGCAGGCATTTCGGCGTCGAGGCGGGGTCGCTGGATCTGGCACAGTCGGCCCTGCTGGCGGGCATGATCCGGGCGCCGTCGCGGCTCGATCCCGGCCGAAACCTGGAAGCGGCCAGAGCACGCGCATCGGTGGTGCTGGACGCCATGGTCCAGGCCGGAGCCATCGACCGCGCAGAGGCCGACGGAGCCAGGACGAAGCCGGCAAGGGTCCTTCCGGCGAGGGTGAACGAGCCCTTGCTGCGCACGCTGGCACAACGGGCAAGGCGGCTCTGGCCGGACGAGGCCCTACTCGTTCGAACCACGCTGGATGTCGAACGTTCTCGTAAGGCTCGTGCCCTGCTGGCCGCGACACTGGCCGGGCAGCCGCCGCGTGCGGGCGCCGGTGCGCTCCTGGCCATGAGCGGGAATGGCGAAATCCTGGCGGGCGCCTCCGTGCCAGGCGATCTTGGCGGCCTCGACCGTACCACGGAGGTGCGCCGGCAGCCGGGCTCAGCCTTCAAGCCAGTCGTCTTCGCCGCAGCGATCGAGGATGGGCACCAGCCCGACGAGAAGATCGCGACCGGCACCCTGGTCATCGATGGCTGGCAGCCGCGCAACCTCGTGCCGCCGCCCGCGGACGAGATCACCCTGGCGCAGGCCCTCTCGTTGTCCACCAACACCGCCGCCGTGCGCCTGGCCATGCAGGTCGGCCTGGACCGGGTGGTGCAGGTGGCGCGCCGTCTTGGAATTTCATCCGACCTTCCGGCCGTGCCTTCGCTAGTGCTCGGCAGCACCGAGGTCACCATGCCGGAACTCGCCACCGCCTATGCCGCGCTGACAAGCGACGGCGTGGTGCGAGAGCCAGTGTGGTGGACGAGCGCGACAGGCGAAGACGGGCGACGGCTGGAAATCGTCCGCACACCGGGAGTGCGTGCCCTGTCGGCCGGCACCGCACGCGTCATGCGCGGCATGTTGACTGACGCGATGCAGTATGGAACCGGCACGGCTGCGAAGGTTCCGGGTGGCTTCGGCAAGACCGGGACCAGCTCCGGGTTCCGGGATGCCTGGTTCGTCGGCGGCAATGCCAAAGGCATGATCGTCGCGGTCTGGATCGGCAATGACGATCACAAGCCGATGAAAGGCGAGACGGGCGGAGGGCTCCCTGCACGCATCTTCAGGAACTTCCTGATGGATCCGGGATGATTGGCGGTTATCAGTTGTCCAGGAGCCAACGGATGACGCCTTGCATCGTCCGCACCATGCGGTCCCGGTTCAGGCCGGGATTTCGGATGGCGCGCACCGAAATGCCCTGGAACAGGGTGAACAAGGTCTCGACGTGACCTTCCAGCCGCCCGTCCGACAGGTCGGTCCCTGGCTTCGCAGCCTTGCGCAGCATTTCGCCCATCCGAGCTCGCAGGACGGAATCGGATGCCTGCAGGACGGCGGCAACCTTGGGATTGCGGGCCGCCTCGGCCAGCACCTCGATCATAAGGGCTGTGTCCTGGTGGGCCATGCACTTGTCGACACCGGTGCCGACCGCCTCGATCAGCGCCTCCGATAGCGGCCGCTGGCAGCGCTCGATCATGTCCATCGTCGCCAGGATCTCCGCCTGGTTGTTCTGGACGATGGCGGCGATAATCGCTTCCTTGTTTTCGAAGTAGTGATAGATGTGACCGACACTCATGCCGGCGCTCCTGGCGATCTCGGCCATGCTGGCGCTGTGGAAGCCATGCCTGCAGAAGCAGTCGGTGGCACCCTTCAGAACCTGCTGGCGGCGCGCTTCGTTGCGCGTCTTTTCCAGGCAGCCCCGTTCAACAATGCCCATCTTCATTCACCCCAGGCATGGGCCCTTCCATGCCGCAATGCAGCAGCTTGACGCTGTCCTATCCCCTTCCTAGAATGAACGCTCATTCTAAGCAAGTGACCGACCGACGGACCAGCCGGCCGCACTTCCCGGAGATCGAGCGCATGCGAAACCTTTCTGGTCGCCTGGCGACCGGCCTGATGCTGGCGGGTGCTCTGATCCTGGCCGGATGCGGGCAGGAGGAAGGTGGACAGCAGCAGTCGGAGGCCACCCCCCCGACTCCCGAGGTGACGGTGGTGACCCTTACCCCACAGCCGGTCGAGATCACGACGACCCTACCGGGGCGCGCCTCCCCCTACCAGATTGCCGAGGTGCGGCCGCAGGTGAACGGCATTCTGCAGGAGCGGCTGTTCCGCGAAGGTGCGGATGTCGTGAAGGGCGAAGCGCTCTACCAGATCGATCCGGCCGTCTACCGGGCTGCCTATGAGACCTCCAAGGCGGAACTGGCTCAGGCCGAAGCGGCCCTCGTCTCCGCGAGGAACAGAGAGCGGCGGAACGAGGAGCTGGTCCGCACGAACGCGGTCAGCCGGGCCGCCTACGATGATGCCGTCTCGGCGATGGGCGAAGCCAGCGCCGCTGTCGAGGCGCGCAAGGCCGCCCTTGCCTCGGCCAAGATCAACCTCGATTATACCACCGTGACCGCCCCGATCGCCGGACGCATCGGACGCTCCGCCTTTACTGCGGGCGCGCTCGTCACGGCCAACCAGGCCGAGACGCTTACCACGATCCACCAGCTGGACCCGATCTATGTCGACGTCACCCAGTCGAGCGCGGAGCTGTTGAAGCTGCGCCGGGCGCTTGCGGACGGAAGGTATGAGCGGGTCGATCCGGATCGTGCGGAGGTCGAGCTGACCCTGGAAGATGGCACCACCTACGGCCATCCGGGGGCGCTCGAGTTCGCGGACGTGACGGTGAGCGAGAGCACGGGTGCGGTGACGCTGCGTGCCCTTTTCCCCAATCCCGAGGGGATCCTGCTTCCTGGCATGTTCGTGCGGGCGGAGATCAAGGCGGGCGTTGATCCGGAAGGGATCCTGGTGCCGCAGCGAGCGGTATCACGGGATCCCAAGGGGCGTGCGACGGCGCTCGTGGTTGCCGCCGAAGACAAGGTGGAGCAGCGCATCCTGGTCACGGACCGGACCGTCGGCGACCAATGGCTGGTCAGCGAGGGCGTCAAGGCCGGCGAGCGGGTGATCGTCGAGGGCCTCCAGAAGGTGCGCCCGGGGGCGGTGGTCAAGGTGATCGAGGCGGAAACCAAGTCCGTGGCCGACGCTTCGGCTGCCAGCGCCCCGGTCCGGAGGTAAGAGCGTGGCTCGTTTCTTCATCGACCGGCCGATCTTCGCCTGGGTGCTCGCCATCGTCGTGATGATGGCGGGTGCACTTGCCATCTGGACGCTGCCGATCGCCCAGTACCCGTCGATCGCACCACCGTCGGTCTCGATCACTGCGACCTATCCCGGTGCATCGGCCAAGGTGGTCGAGGATTCGGTCACGCAGGTGATCGAGCAGCGCATGAAGGGCATCGACGGCCTGCGCTACATGTCGGCGAACAGCAGCTCGTCCGGGCAGGTCGAGATCACGCTGACCTTCGATCCGGGCACCGACCCGGACATCGCGCAGGTGCAGGTCCAGAACAAGCTGTCGCTGGCAACGCCGCTCCTCCCTGAGGAAGTACAGCGCCAGGGCGTTCAGGTCGCCAAGGCCAGCAGCAGCTTTCTGATGGTGGTGGGCTTGGTCGCGGCCGAGGGCTCGGACTTCAACCAGACCGATCTCGCCGACTACATGGCTTCAAACATCCAGGACCCGATCTCGCGGGTCGAGGGTGTGGGCGAGGTGCAGCTGTTCGGCGCGCAGTATTCCATGCGCGTCTGGCTGGATCCGACCAAGCTGGTCAATTTCGGCCTGGTGCCGGCTGACATCATCGCCGCGATCCGGGCGCAGAACGCCCAGGTTGCCGCGGGCCAGCTAGGTGGCCTCCCATCTACGGAGGGCCAGCAGCTCAATGCCACGATCACCGCGCAGTCCCTCCTGCAGACGCCCGAGGAGTTTCGGCAGATCTTCCTGCGCACGGCCGAGGACGGCTCGGCGATCCGGCTGGGCGATGTCGGCCGCGTGGAGGTTGGCGCAGAGACCTATGCCACCTCCGCCAACTATAACGGGCGCCCCTCGACCGGCCTCGCGATCCAGTTGGCGTCCGGAGCAAACGCGCTGGAGACTGCAGAGGCGGTCCGGGCGGAGATGCAGCAGCTCGAGGCCATGATCCCCGAGGGGATGGAAGTCATCATCCCTTACGACACGACGCCGTTCGTGAAGGTGTCGATCGAGAGCGTGGTCGAGACGCTGATCGAGGCGATCGTGCTGGTCTTCCTCGTCATGTACCTGTTCCTGCAGAACTTCCGGGCGACGCTGATCCCGACCATCGCGGTGCCGGTCGTGCTGCTGGGTACCTTCGCCGTGCTCGAGCTCGCTGGCTTCTCGATCAACGTGCTCACCATGTTCGCGATGGTGCTGGCGATCGGCCTCCTGGTCGACGACGCGATCGTGGTCGTGGAGAACGTCGAGCGCGTGATGCACGACGAGAAGCTCCCCCCCAAGGAAGCCACCCGCAAGTCGATGGACCAGATCACCGGTGCGCTGATCGGCATCGGTCTGGTGCTGTCGGCCGTGTTCATCCCGATGGCGTTCTTCGGCGGGTCGACCGGCGTCATCTATCGGCAGTTCTCCATCACCATCGTAGCCGCGATGGGCCTCTCGGTGCTGACAGCCCTGATCTTGACGCCGGCCCTGTGCGCCACGATCCTGAAGCCGTCCCATTCGGCACGGCGTGGCCCGTTTGCCTGGTTCAACCGGGGCTTCGAGAAGACGACCAACGGCTATGTCGGCCTGGTCGGCTACATGGCGCGCCGGGGCGTTCGCTTCCTGATCGTCTATCTCATCCTTGCGGCCGGCATGGGCTACATGTTCCTGCGCCTGCCCACGGCGTTCCTGCCGGACGAGGACCAGGGCATCATGTTCGTCCAGGCGCAGCTGCCTGTGGGTGCAACCCAGGAGCGGACCCTGGAGGTGCTGAAGACGGTCGAGCGTCACTTCCTGGAGAACGAGGCCGATTCGGTTGCCTCGATCTTCACCGTAGCGGGCTTCAGCTTCGCGGGCTCCGGCCAGAATGCCGGCATCGGCTTCGTCCTGCTCAAGGACTGGGAAGAGCGCGAGGAGCCTTCCCAGAACGTGGCGGCGATCGCCGGGCGGGCGATGGGCGCCTTCTCGCAGATCCGCGACGCCATGGTGTTCGCCTTCGCGCCGCCGGCCGTGCTGGAGCTGGGCAACGCCACCGGCTTTGACGTGCAGCTTCAGGACCGCAGCGGCCAGGGCCACGAGGCGCTCATGGCGGCACGCAACCAGTTCCTGGGCATGGCGGCCCAGAACCCGAACCTGGTGGGCGTGCGGCCGAACGGGCTGGAGGACCAGCCGGAGTACCGGATCGATATCGACCATCACAAGGTGGGCGCGCTGGGCCTCTCGATCGAAGACGTGAACGACGCGCTCGCGGCGGCCTGGGGCGGCACCTACATCAACGACTTCCTGGACCGCGGCCGCATCAAGAAGGTCTATGTCCAGGCCGATGCGCCCTACCGCATGGTGCCGGAGGACCTGGACCAGTGGTACGTGCGGAACAACCAGGGCGAGATGGTGCCGTTTTCGGCCTTCGCGTCCGCCTACTGGGCCTACGGCTCGCCCAGGCTGGAGCGCTATAATGGCCTGCCCTCGGTCGAGATCCTGGGCCAGCCGGCGCCGGGGCTGAGTTCGGGCGCGGCCATGGATGCAGTCGAGCAGATGATGGCGCAGTTGCCGCCTGGCTTCGGCTACGAGTGGACAGGTCTGTCGGACCAGGAACGGGCCGCAGGTGCGCAGGCGCCGCTGCTCTACGCGATCTCGATCCTGGTCGTCTTCCTGTGCTTGGCGGCCCTCTACGAGAGCTGGTCGATCCCGTTCTCGGTCATGCTGGTGGTGCCGCTGGGCGTGCTCGGCGCGCTGTCGGCGGCGACGCTGACGGGCCTGTCGAACGACGTGTTCTTCCAGGTGGGCCTGCTCACCACCATCGGCCTCGCGGCCAAGAACGCGATCCTGATCGTGGAGTTCGCCAAGGACCTGAACGAGGCCGGCAAGAGCCTGATGGACGCGACGCTGGAGGCCGCCCGGCTTCGGCTGCGCCCGATCATCATGACCTCGCTCGCCTTCGGGCTGGGTGTCACGCCGCTGGCGATCTCGTCCGGTGCCGGCTCTGGTGGCCAAAACGCGATCGGCATCGGTGTGCTCGGCGGCGTGATCGCGGCGACCTTCCTGGGCATCCTGTTCGTGCCGTTGTTCTTCGTGACCGTGCGCAAGCTCTTCAGCAGGAAGAAGCAGCAGCCGGAGACGCCACGAGCGGAGGCCGTCCCGGCGGAGTAAGCCTCCAGCCGGCAGCGGGAGCGGCATTGGCCGGGAGGCCGGTGCCGCTCTTGTTGTTTGTGGTGGACCATGGGCAGGCAAGCCTTCAGGCTCACAGGCAGCAGAGCCAGGGGAGTGCGTCGTGGACGAGGCTGCCATCCA
Organism: Geminicoccus sp.; assembly: GCF_036263595.1. Lineage (NCBI taxonomy): Bacteria > Pseudomonadati > Pseudomonadota > Alphaproteobacteria > Geminicoccales > Geminicoccaceae > Geminicoccus > Geminicoccus sp. The sequence continues at coordinate 67,871 of NZ_DATAGQ010000242.1, forward strand.
GAAGGTCGCCGTGATCGGCTTCGGCACGGTGGGCGTGGGCTGGACGGCCTTGTTCGTGGCGAATGGCTGCGACGTGACGGTGCATGATCCGGCGGCCGGCAGCCTTGCGGACATGCAAGCGGCCCTGGCAACGAGCCTTGCCAGCCTGCGGGAGCTCGGCCGGGATCAGCTTGGCACGCTTGCGGTCGCGGCTTCACCGGAAGAGGCGGCAGCGGCCGCCGACTTCGTGCAGGAAAACGCACCGGAACGGCTCGACTTCAAGCGGGACCTGCTGCGGCGGCTGGACGGGGCGGCACCTGCCCATGCCATCATCGCGACCAGCACCTCGTCCCTGCTCTGGAGCGACTTGGCCCGTGACTGCGCGCAGCCCGGGCGGGTCATCGTCGGCCATCCGTTTAATCCGCCGCACATCATGCCGCTGGTGGAGCTGTTCGGGCCGGACGCGGCGGTGCTGGACCGGGCGACGGCGTTCTACACGCAGTTGGGCATGCGGCCGGTGCGGCTGCGCAAGGAGATGCAGGGGCATATCGCCAACCGGCTGGCCTCCGCGCTCTACCGGGAGGCGGTGTATCTGGTGGAGCAGGGGGTGGCCTCCGTCGGCGAGGTGGATGCGGCGCTGCGCGACGGGCCAGGGCTGCGCTGGGCGATCATGGGCGCGCACCTGACCTACCACCTGGGCGGCGGCAAGGGCGGCATCCGGCACTATCTGGAGCATCTGGGGCCGAGCCAGGAGCGGCGCTGGCAGGATCTGGGCCAGCCGGTGCTCAGTCCCGAGCTCAAGGAGAAGCTGGTGGAAGGGGTGGAAGCCGTGGCGGATGGACGGTCGGTGGAAGAGCTGGAGGCGGAGCGCGATGCGGCGCTGCTGGCGCTGCTGCGGGCCCGGGCGGACGTGACGCCGTGAGCGGATCGCCGATTGCCGTGGCCGTGGCGCCCAATGGGGCGCGGCTGACGAAGGCGGACCATCCGGGGCTGCCGATCACGCCGGATGACCTCGCGGTGACCGCGCGGGCCTGCCTGGAGGCGGGAGCCTGCATGATCCACCTCCATGCGCGCGACGCTGCCGGCGTCCATAGCCTGGATCCCGGCCATGGGCGGGCGGTGATGGAGGCGGTACAGACGGCGGTGGGGCGTGAGCTGGTGGTGCAGGTGACGACCGAGGCGGTCGGCATGTACCAGCCAGACGCGCAGATGGGCCTGGTGCGGGCGCTCCGGCCGGAAGCGGCGTCGGTGGCGCTGCGGGAGCTGGTGCCGGATGGAGCGCACGAGCGGGAGGCGGCGGGTTTCTTCCAGTGGTGCCGCCGGGAGAGGATCTGGCTGCAGCATATCCTCTACGACGTGGCTGATGTCGCCAGGATGAAGGAGCTGGTGGAGCGCGGGGTGGTGCCGGAGGGGCCGTCGGTGCTGTACGTCCTCGGTCGCTACACGGTGGGCCAGCGCTCGACGCCCATGGACCTGCTGCCGTTCCTCATGGCCGCACCGGAGGAGTGGCGCTGGATGATGTGCGCGTTCGGGGCGCAGGAGCGGGACTGTGCGCTGACCGCAGCACTCCTGGGCGGGCACGCGCGGATCGGCTTCGAGAACAACCGGCTGGCAGCCGACGGGACGGTGGCGGCCAGCAACGAGGCGCAGGTGCGGGGCTTCGTCGAGGCGCTGGCGGCGCTGGGCAGAAGGCCGGCGGGGGCGGACGAGCTGCGGGCGATGATCGCGTCGAAATAAGTCAAGCCGTTGAAAAGGCGTGGCCGCTTGGGTTCGTTCATGCAGTTTGCATGGTCGACGCTAGCGAGCCGCCGACGCCGGGCAGGACCATCCGGCAATATTGCATAGGCGGCTCCACCGGCAAAGAGGCCGGCGGAACCTGCAAGCCTACATCGTTGCCAGGGTGGCCTCGACCACGGCGATCGCTTCGGCGGCCCGGGCGGCATCAGGACCGCCACCCTGCGCGAAGTCGCGGCGGCCGCCACCACCCTGCCCGCCCAGCGCTTCCACGGCGCGGCGCACCAGCGCCACCGAATCGACCCGGCCGGTCAGGTCGTCCGTGGTGCTGACCACCACCGAGGCCTTGCCGTCGGTGACGGACACCAGCGTAACCACGCCCGAGCCCAGCTGCTTCTTCAGCTCATCGGCAGTGCCGCGCAACTCCTTGGCCGGCACGCCTTCGAGCTGGCGGGCCGCGAACGAGATGCCGTTGACCTGGCGGGCGGCATTCTCGGAAGCAAGGCCGCCTGTCGCAATCTTGCGACGAAGGTCGGCCAGCTCGCGCTCCAGCTTGCGGCGCTCTTCCACCAGCGCCTCGATCCGGCCGGGCAGCTCGGATGCGGGCACCTTCAGGGCACCGGCAGCCTTGGCGAGGATGGCCTCTTCCTCTTCGACATGGCTGAGCGCCAGCTCGCCGGTGACCGCCTCGATCCGGCGCACGCCGGCAGCGACCGCACCCTCGGCCAGCAGCTTGAACAGGGCGATGTCGCCGGTGCGGGCGACATGGGTGCCACCGCACAGCTCCACCGAATAGGTCTTGCCGTCGTCGGCGGTGCCCATCGAGACGACGCGCACCTCGTCACCATACTTCTCGCCGAACAGGGCCATCGCACCGGTCTCGATGGCGTCGTCCTTGGCCATGATCCGAATGGTGGTCGGGTCGTTCTGGCGCAGGTAGGAGTTCACCTCCCGCTCGACCGCCGCGATCTCCTCCTTCGAGACCGGCTTCGGATGGCTGAAATCGAAGCGCAGGCGATCGGGCTCCACCCGCGAGCCCTTCTGGGCCACGTGCCTGCCCAGGTGGCGCTGCAGCGCCTTGTGCATCAGGTGGGTGGCCGAGTGGGCGCGGCGGATCCGTGCACGGCGCTCCACGTCGATCGCCAGCCTGATGTCGTCGCCGACCCGGATGGTACCGCTCTCGACCTTGCCGATATGGACGAACAGGTCGCCCAGGTATTTCTGGGTATCGCTGACCGCGATGGTGGCGTCGCCGGACGTGATCGTGCCGGTATCACCGATCTGGCCGCCGGACTCGCCGTAGAACGGGGTCTGGTTGGCGACGAGACGTACCTCCGTGCCGGGACCGGCCTCCTCGACCAAGGCGTCGTCGACGACCAGGCCCACCACCTTGGCTTCGGCCGTGGCGGTCGCATAGCCCAGGAACTCGGTAGCCCCCGCCCGCTCGCGCAGGTCGAACCAGATGGGTGCGATGGCCGACGAGCCGGAGCCCTTCCAATGCTTGCGCGCCTCGGCCCGCTGCCGCTCCATCGCCGCGTCGAAGCCATCCAGGTCGACGCTGCGGCCTTGCGAGCGCAGGGCGTCCTGGGTCAGGTCGAGGGGGAAGCCGTAGGTGTCGTAGAGCTTGAAGGCGACCTCGCCCGAGAGCGGCTGGCCTTGCGGCAGGGAGACGACCTCCTCGTCCAGGAGGCGCAGGCCGCGCTCCAGCGTGCGCCGGAAGTTGGTCTCTTCCAGCTTGAGGACCTCGGTCACCAGCGCCTCGGCGCGGACCAGCTCGGGATAGGCCTTGCCCATCTCCTCGATGAGCGTCGGCACCATGCGGAACAGGAGCGGCTCCCGGGCACCGAGCAGCTGCGCATGGCGCATGCCGCGGCGCATGATCCGGCGCAGCACGTAGCCGCGGCCCTCGTTCGACGGCATCACGCCGTCCGCGATCAGGAAGGACGAGGCGCGTAGATGGTCGGCGATGACCTTGTGCGACGGGCGGCTCGGCCCTTCCGCCGGCGTGCCGGTCAACTCCTCGCTCTTCGCGATGATCCTCGCGAACAGGTCGATCTCGAAATTGTCGTGCTTGCCCTGCAGGACGGCGGCCAGGCGCTCCAGGCCCATGCCGGTGTCGATGGAGGGCCTTGGCAGGTTCACGCGGGTCGACTTGTCGACCTGCTCGAACTGCATGAAGACGAGGTTCCAGATCTCGATAAACCGGTCGCCATCGGCATCCGGCGAGCCCGGCGGGCCGCCCGGCACCTTGTCGCCATGGTCGTAGAAGATCTCGGAACAGGGGCCGCACGGGCCGGTATCGCCCATCGCCCAGAAATTGTCGGAGGTCGGGATCCGGATGATCCGGCTCTCAGGGAGACCGGCGATCTTCGTCCACAGGCCGAAAGCCTCGTCGTCCTCGGCATAGACGGTGGCGGTCAGCTTGTCCTTGGGCAGCCCGTACTCGCGGGTGACTAGGTTCCAGGCCAGCTCGATCGCCTGTTCCTTGAAGTAGTCGCCGAACGAGAAATTGCCCAGCATCTCGAAGAAGGTGTGATGCCGGGCCGTATAGCCCACATTGTCGAGGTCGTTGTGCTTGCCGCCGGCTCGCACGCATTTCTGCGCCGTCGTCGCACGGTTGTAGGAGCGGTGCTCCAGCCCCGTGAAGACGTTCTTGAACTGCACCATGCCGGCGTTGGTGAACAAGAGCGTCGGGTCGTTGTGGGGTACCAACGGGCCCGACGCGACAATCTCATGGCCGTGCCTGCCGAAATATTCGAGGAACTTCGTACGAATCTCGCTGACGCTGGCCATGGATCGTCCAAGAAGGCGCTATCGAAGAAGACGCCCCGTCAGTCGTCGATGGTGCGGTCTTCGTCAAGCAGTGCCGCAGCCCCGGCTACGCCAGCGCTCTGCCGGATGAACTGCTCCAGCTCGGCCGCCACCTCCGGGTTCTGCGCCAGATAGTTCTTGGCGTTCTCACGCCCCTGGCCGATCCGGGTGTCCTTGTAGGAGAACCAGGAGCCCGACTTCTCGACAACGCCGGCACGGAGGCCGAGGTCGATCAGTTCGCCGGTCTTGGACACGCCCTGCCCGTACATGACGTCGAACTCGACGACGCGGAACGGCGGCGCCACCTTGTTCTTGACGACCTTCACGCGCGTCTGGTTGCCGACGACCTCTTCCTTGTCCTTGATCTGGCCGATGCGGCGCACGTCCAGGCGGACCGAGGCGTAGAACTTCAGCGCATTGCCACCGCTGGTGGTCTCCGGGCTGCCGAACATCACGCCGATCTTGGAGCGGATCTGGTTGGTGAAGATCACCATGCAGCGCGAGCGGCTGATGCTGGCGGTGAGCTTGCGCAGCGCCTGGCTCATCAGACGAGCCTGCAGACCAGGCATCTGGTCGCCCATCTCGCCTTCGAGCTCGGCCTTGGGCACCAGTGCCGCCACCGAATCGATCACGACCACGTCGATGGCGCCGGAGCGCACCAGCGTGTCGGTGATCTCCAGCCCCTGCTCGCCCGTGTCCGGCTGCGAGATCAGGAGATCGTCGATGTTGACGCCCAGCTTCTTCGCATAGGTCGGGTCGAGCGCGTGCTCGGCGTCGACGAACGCGCAGGTGCCGCCGACCTTCTGCGCCTCGGCGATGACGTGGAGGCAGATCGTCGTCTTGCCCGACGCTTCCGGCCCGTAGACCTCGACGACCCGGCCGCGCGGCAGGCCGCCGATGCCCAGCGCGATGTCGAGGCCGAGCGAACCCGTCGAGACGGTCTCGATGTCGTCGCCAGCCCGCGACTGGCCCAGCCGCATGACCGAGCCCTTGCCGAACGCGCGCTCGATCTGGCTCAGCGCCGCATCCAGCGCACGCTGCCGGTCGCCGCCCTCGCGCCGCTGAACCGATACTTCCGCCATGATTGACTCCTCAGCGGTTGGGACGGATGCTGCCGATCCCATACCTTCCGGCGGCCCGACCTCGTCGAGCCGATACACGAAAACAATGGAGCATGCGATCTGCCGGTGGAATCCGGAGATCTGCATGGCCAACGACGCAGGACGAGGCTTCGACTAGAAGTCGAAGCACCGCCCGTTCTTTTCCCAGTCGCCGAACCGGGTGGGTTCCGGTCCCTTGGGTCCGCCCTGCTCACCCTCCGGCTGCACCGGCCCCACGGCCGGTGGCAACTGCTCGGGCTGCACGAGCTTCTCCGCCGGAGCCGGCCGATCAGCCTTGGCCAGCTCCGTTTCCTTCACGATCATGCTGCCTTCACCGATTCACGGGCCTGGGCCTCCGCCTCCTGCAGGAACCGCTGGATCAGGTGGTCCGACAGCGGCTTGCCGGCATTGCTCACGTCCGCGCGGATCTTCTCGATCACGTCGTCGTCGCCCGGCCGCTCGAAGTCGGACATGACGATTTCCTTGGCATAGGCCAGCGCGTCGTCGCCCTTCAGCCCCAGATACTCATTGGCGATCTTCAGGCCCACCAGCTTGTTGCGCCGATTGCGGACCTGGAAATAGATCTCCTGGTCATGCCGGAACC
>NZ_DATAGQ010000243.1:0-17255 GCF_036263595.1 Geminicoccus sp.
ACTTTTTGGCGTAGCGCGACAGAAGCAAAGTATTCTAGGCGGCTCGCTGTGTTCAGGATCTTAATGGCAACCAGGAAGGTCGGCATCTCGCAGGATCACGTAAACGCGCTCAACTTGGTTGAAGTAGATTTCTATGGGTGCAAGCAAGTCGAGACAGCCTGGAAGGAATACAAAAATCACTTGAACACCCGCTCTACCGAACTAGCTGCATGGTCGGAGGCCAAGGAACAACTGTTGGCCAAGTTGCTACATTCTATGGCGTCGACCTTAGGCTTCAACATCGCAGCGATTGACATCTTCAAAGGCGGCTATGCTCCGGAAGGGTGGCAATTCCGAGAGAATCAGCAGCACACCATCAGTGAATACATGATTGACCTCTCGGCTGGTCGGAAAGCCGTTCCAATCTTCATTCACCCAAGCAGCAACGAAACCGGCAATGGTCAAGGATAGATGATGCTGCCGGCGGATGACCTAGAGCTATCTGAAGCCTTCCAGACGGGGCCTTAAATGCGCCCTATGTTCTCATAATTATACTTGAACTTGAGAATTCTCTGAGACAGGTCCCAGAGGACCAGCAATGACTGGAATTGGTGAAGCGGTCGTAGCAAGATTAGTGGCTATATCTGCAAGTCCTAGTTGAACCTGAATCTTCTCTGCAATTTTTGCATGGTCCATTTTATAATGATCAATTGCTTCCTTCGCATGCCTTAGAACATAATCCACTCCAGCGTTTATTTCTGGACTAAAGCCGGGCACTACAACTCTGTTGCTAATTAGCTTGTTGGTGGCATGTTGTTGCACAGCGCCCAAGCTGTTCCGCACAGCGTTCCCTAGCAGAGTCGCCATCTGTTGGTTCTTAATCTTGGCGTTGATAATGCCTACTGCAACTGCAATCACAATCGGCATTAGCGCATTGATCAACGCAACAATTACGTCCGTAAGATCAATTTCTGACATTTCTGCACCTGACCTAGCCTTGCTCAATAATATGGTGAAGCTCTCCTTCAATCAAGTTCATGATGCAAGGACCAGAAAGGTTAGAACGGCAAAGGCTGGCTGCGAACGATCGGGTCGTAGCAAGTATCATTGACGCAGTGGTTGACGCATTTCCCTTGCTGGTTGTCACTTAACAGGCCCTTGCAAACTGTCGGTGGTACCGACGTATGGTCCACATGGCCCCACCTCCATCTTCCATAAAATCCCTACCCGGAAGGGCGTGGAAGTGCTTGGGAAGTGCCTAGCGCACCTCTTTATAGTCCCGCTGGCCAGCCGGGTGCGGGCGACTTCGGCGAGGGCCGGATCGACTTGATCCGGACGGGCAGCTGTTACTTGGCGGCACCGGCCGGTTGAGCGGTTGAGGAGGCTCAGGACTCCTGGGCGGAAAGCCATTGTGATGGCCGCCGAAGCCGGTCGACATCGCCCTGACCAACCTCTGCAGGGAGCCGGCGCATGCCGCATCGTCCATGGTCCCGGCGCCTGCCGGGCGTCCTTCTCGGCTGTCTCCTGCTCATCGGCAGTGCCCATGCCCAGGAGCCGGCACCCGAGCCATGTCCGCATCCCGAGAGGTGGAAGCCATCAACGAAGTACCTGCAGACAGCGCTGCTGATGCACGAGCTTTGGTTGCAATGGAGGAAAGGGGACTCTGGAAATTCGGGTAGAGCGAACCTCTGCAACGCCAACCTGTCGGGAGCCGACCTCCACGAGACCAACCTGAGAGACGCCGAACTCCAGGGGGCCGACCTGACGCGGGCCAACCTCCAGAGGGCTGAGCTGTGGGGGGCTAACCTCCAGGGAGCCATCTTGGCGTATGTCGAACTCCAGGGGGCCGACCTGTCGGGGGCCAACCTCCAGAGGGCTGAGCTGTGGGGGGCCAACCTCCAGAGGGCTGGGCTGTGGGGGGCTAACCTCCAGGGAGCCAGCTTGGCGTATGCCGAACTCCAGGGGGCCTACCTGACGCAAGCCAACCTCCACAAGGCCATCTTGGCGTATGCCAAGCTCCAGGAGACTGACCTACAGCGAGCTAACCTCCGGGAAGCTGACCTAACGCAGGCTAACCTCCAGGAGGCCAATCTAACGCGAGCTAACCTCCAGGAGGTCGACTTATGGGGTGCTGACCTCCAGGAGGCCAACCTGGCGGGTGCACGGCTCCAGGAGGCCACCCGCACGCAGGCCAAGCTCCAGGGAGCTTTCCTGCGCGACCTTGAGCGAGAGGACATCTATCTCATTGAACACAACACAACTCGCCATCTGCTCACTCGTGAGGGCCAGATCCGCTGGGACGAGCCGCTCAAGCTAATCGAGGGCAGCTTCCGCTCAGTGTTCTTCAGGATACCAGTTGCTTATGGTCTTGAGCCAGGTCGTGCCCTTCTGATCCTGGTCGGCTCCATCGCTGTCTTCGCCCTAATCTACTTTGTTCCTTTATCTCGGAGCGGCAACGGCGGCATCTATCGGATCTGGCCGAAGGGACGGCTGGCGCCGAAGTGGCCGCAGATAGGATGGGAGGAGGAGATCAAGATAGAACAGCTCCGTCCAAGGAGCTGGTGGCAGCGGCTCGGCACTGCCTTGCAGTTCAGTGCCATCTCGGCCTTCCATTTGGGCTGGCGCGACCTGAACGTCGGCACCTGGCTGTCCCGGCTGCAGACCCGGGAGTATGCCCTCCAGGCGACCGGCTGGGTGCGAACGGTGGCTGGGCTCCAGTCGCTCTTGAGCGTGTACCTGCTGGCGATGTGGGCGCTGACGTATTTCGGGCGGCCGTTCGGGTAGGCCTCCTGCCTACCGCTCCACTATCGTTATCGTGAGCCGGTTCTTCGTTCGGTTCTTGCAGCGGGTGCAGACCAGCTGGTGCTGGAGGTTGATTAGCAGGGTGTGGGGCGGCCGGTTGGCGGTGAGCCGGCTGACCGGCATGGTCGAGAAGTAGGGGCAGGCGCTACAGGCAGCGGTCACGACATCCCAAGGCCGCAGGTCCGCCATGGTGATCTCGTACCTGGGCTTCTCGTTCCTGTTTCGTTCTATAACTGAGAGTTAATGGCGAGCTGACTGTACTGGCAAGGGGTGTGGCCGTCCTGCGCTCGCCAAGCGGTCGCCCGATCACCTACGCTCACCCGAGCGACCGTCGGTCGCTCACCTGAGCAACTATCGAGCAGGATTGGCCACCGCATGAGCGAGACTATCCCGCCGACCGGCCCCTTGCGGCTGACCTATGCTGAGCTGGCCCAGCGCTTGGGCGTGTCGGTCGATGGAGCCCGTACAAGGGCACGGCGGCGTGGCTGGCCGGTCTCACTCGGCAATGACGGCAAAGCGATGGTCACAGTGGCCGAGGGCGACCTCCAAGAAGTGCTTAACCGGGCGACGGGTGAGCGACCACCGAGCGACCAAGCACTGCTCACCGAGCAAGGGGCGGTCGCGACCAGCCATCTGCTCACCCTGGTGACCGCCCTCCAGGAAGACCTGAAGGAAGCCATGGCCAGCTATGCTACCGAGGCAGCGCGTGCTGCAGCGGCGGAGAGCGCGCTGGCCGAGGTGCGGGATGCCCTGGCCCACGAACGGGAAGTAAATGCCGAGCTGCGCCGGCCCTGGTGGGTGCGCTGGTGGCCGCGTTAGGCTTCGTACAACGCTGTTAGTTTTAGAAATTGGCAATTGCCATTGTATATTGCAACAGATCATGTACATTGGGTCCTCAGACTTCGGAGGACACAGCATGACAATCCTGAACCGAACAGCCCGCACCCCTGTCGCGACAAGGATCGCGCGCGTGGACCGGCAGCGCTTCAACGAGGCGGTCGCTGGCGGTCTGTATCCCTGCGCCCCGTCTACAGTGTCGGGTACACCCCGCATCTTCGACGTGAACGATATCGTGATCCTAGTAGTCTGGAGTGAGCTCCTGAAGGAAGGTCTACCCCCTCGGAAAGCTGGTGGAATTGCCTGCGGCCTCCGCAGCCTGCTCATCGAGCATCCCGAAGCAGAACGCGTTGTTTTCGTCATCAACTCGTACGGTCGCTCTATCTGGGACCTTCGTGAAAACATTCCGCTCGAAGCCAACACGATCGGCGGCACCTTCATCGTCTCAATCAAAGAGTGGTTCCTTGGACCGATCCGCGCTCGCGTAGTCCGAGAGCTTGAGGAAGAGGCCGGCACCGTCGGCACCGCTGACGACGAATAGCGGGAGATCTTTCCATGGTTGAGAAGGCCCAGTCCCCTTCGGGAGGAAAGCTTCCCGCTTGCCTGCCGGCACATCTCAACAGGCCCCGCCTCCGTCGTGATAAGGCCAGCCAGTTTTTGGATGAGGTTTTAGGCCTCCAGTACGCCAGGGCCACGCTGGCGAAACTCGCTTCCACCGGCGGCGGTCCGCCGATCGAGAAGGTTGGACGGACCCCGTATTATCCGACAGAGCCGCTGTACAATTGGGGCCTGTCAAAGCTGGAGCGCCGCTAATGGACGTGGTTCTGAACGAGGAAAGGCCGGTCTCGCCAAAGACCGGCCCCTCGATTGATCAACGGCACTTCTCAAATACCACGCGTCACATCGGGTCGTCAGCCCCCAACGAGGGCCATAGCCAACAAACGCTACAGCCTGATCCCGAGCAAGCACGGGAGTTCTTCGGCCGGGTGTTCCGGCACGCGCCGGACGGCGGGTTCTACAGCTTCCGCGCGTTCCACCACGACTCCGACAGGCCGCCAGCGCAAATCAAGGCCGAGCCGTTTGAGAATACCGACGCCGGCATGGACAGGCTGGTCAACGTGGCAGCGAGGGAAATGCACTGCGCCGCCGCCTGGCCAGTTGGCATCGTGTTGGCCCCACCAATCGCCCTGTTCGCAAGTAAGGACAAAGCAGGCGAAGCTGATCTTGTCTGTGCACCCGCCCTGGCGATCGACTGCGACGCCCGGCCGGCCGACTGCGTCCAGCAGATCCAAGGGTTGCTCGGCACCGCCACCGTGATCGTCGCCACTGGCGGCACCTGGACTGATCCCAACACCGGCGAGGTGCAGGATAAGGTTCACGTCGTCTACCGCCTGCGCGAGCCGGCCGTGGATGTGGAGGGGTTCACCAAGGTCAAGCGCTGCAACCTTCTGATGGCCAAGCTGATCGGCAGCGATCCGAGCGCAGCGCCACCGTCACACCCGATGCGCCTGGCGGGCAGCCTGCACACCAAGAACAAGAACGACCCCAGGCTTTCCCGCATCATCGGCGGCAACCCCGAAGCCGAGATCGATCTGGATGACGCGCTGGAGCGCCTCGAGGACGCTTATCGTCAGCATAGAGACGCTGCCGGCGGTCAAGCAAAGGCTCGGATTGCATACTCCGGCGAGCACCAAGAAAAAGCCGAGCCAACCGATACCCTCGTCAAGCAGATCCTGACCGGTGACGCCTACCATGGCCCTCTGCGTGCCTTAGCGTGGCGTCTTGCTCAAGATGGGATGACCGGCGGGAAGATCGTTAAAACCCTTCGTGGGTTCATGGATGCCGTCCCTCCTGAGCGTCGGGACGGAGACGAGCCTGGCCGGTGGCAAAGTCGATACAATGACATCCCTCGCACTGTTGGTACTGCGCAGGAGAAGCTGAAGAAAGAGGCGGCCGATGCAGAGGCCAAGGCAGCCAAAGAGCCTCAGGCCGATGAGGTGGTTCCGGCTTGGTGGACATCCATGGACCCGACCAAGTGGTCGCACCTGCTGAAGACTACGGGGAAAGGTGCTCCCCGAGACTGCTTGGCTAACGTCGCCATTGTTCTACGGACCGATCCCGTGTTCTCCGGCAAGATCCGTCACGACGAGCTGCTGAATGCACCGATCGCTGACGGGATGCCGTGGCATCCGGCGAATCCTGGAGCGCTGCCGTGGACCGACGCCGATGACTTGCGTATCGCCGATGCGATGCAGCACCACGAGGTTTTTGTAAAACCCACCACGGTTGCTGGCGGCGTGCAGTTGGTCGCGAGCGAGAACCGCTTTCACCCGGTCCGCGACTGGCTCGACACGCTTGTCTGGGATGGGACCAAGCGGTTGTCGACGTGGCTGCACACATATCTCAAGGTCAAGGACTCTCCCTACGCAAAGGCGGTTGGCCGCAAGTTCATGATTGGTGGAGTGGCCCGAGTGCGAGAGCCGGGCTGCAAGGTCGACAATGCGCTGATCCTCGAAGGCGATCAGGATCTCGGAAAGTCGTCGGTCGCCAACGCTCTGGCAGTAAACGATCGCTGGTTCACCGACTCAATATCAGATCTTGGCTCAAAGGATTCCGCCCAGGATCTTTGCGGCAAGTGGGTGATCGAGCTGGGCGAATTGTCCGCCATGCGGAAGAACGACCTGGAGCGGACGAAGGCCTTCATGACCCGCCGCACCGATCACTACCGCCCGAGTTATGGGCGTAGGGCCGAAGACTTCCCCCGCCAATGCGTCTTCATCGGCAGCACCAACCAGGATGCCTACCTTCACGATGAAACCGGCAACCGCCGGTTCTGGCCGGTAAAGGTCGGCAAGATGATCGACCTCGATGGGTTGTGTGCCAACGTGGCCCAGCTCTGGGCCGAAGCCGACGTGGAGTTCAAGGCTGGGGCAAAATGGTGGCTGACTGATGAGGAGAAGCCTGATGCAGCCGCGGAACAGGAGGCTCGCCGCGTGCTCGACCCATGGGCGCAGGTCATCGAGAAGTGGCTGGTTCAGGTGGATAAGAACGGTACCCGCCTCCGAGCGGCCACCGCGCCCGTTTTGATCGACGACATCCTGGACAGTGTGATCCACATCCCGATCGAGCGGCGTGACCAGACCGTGCAGAAGAGGGTCGCGGGGATCCTGCGTGGGTGGAAATGGGTGCGGCTGAAGAAGCGCCTTTCCAAGGATGCGAAGGGCGATCGGAGCCGGCCATGGGCTTGGTGGCCGCCGGGGACCAGCGAGGACGACGATGAGGGCGCTGGCGAAGAAGCTCCTAGGGAAAGCACAGATGGCCCCCGCGGACCCCGTGGCTCCAATGATACGGGGTCCAGCCAAACAGCTGAAAACACTGCAAAAAAAGCAGATGGACCCCGTGGACCCTGTGGACCCCGTGATTCTGAAACTTCTAAAGCCGACGAACTCCCTTCGGACACTCGCGATGCTGAGCGTTCTCAGAAGTTTCGCGAAAACCGGGGGGCAACAGGGTCCACGGGGTCCACGTCTAAAAAAGCGAGGGTCACCAATGGATTAGCTGGACCCCGTACCACGGGCGCACCGGGGTCCACTGTCAGCACGGGGTCCAGCCCAGCCTCCGGATGGAGGATCGAGGCATGACCGCGCTCGATCTTCTGAGCCGGCTCATGCTGGATGGCGTCGAATTGCACGTGCAGGCCGGTAAACTGGAGCTTTATGGTCATGGCCCTCCACCCGACGATGTCACCTTGGTCGAGGTCCGGGCCCACAAGTCGGAACTGATCGCGCTGCTGGATGGCACGACCTGCCGGTGGTGCAGGCATCCGATCGATTGGAAGTTCAGCCCGGCGATCGCACTGGGGGATGGCACCAGCCTGCATGGCCACTGCCACGAGCCGTTCCACGTCGACCGGATCATGCGAAATGCGGCGCGGGCGGTAGATCCTGCCCTAGCCGATGATCCGGCAGAGGTTGGCCTCCATGGAGACCTTCCCACGATTGATCAGGAGGCTGCCTGATGCAGAACCCCAGCACCCGCCGCATCGTGGTCCGCACCCGCTCGGGCTGGCGGGACATTCCGGTCGAGACGCGAATCATCACCAAACCACCGCGCAAGAGGCTGAGAGAGGACGAGCCACTGGAGCGCTTGGTGGAGCGCGGCGATGAGTTGGTGGGGTTGATCGCGGGTGACTACGGGCGCTTCCGGCTGATAGTCAGAGACGATGGGCCGAGAACTTGGGTGGCTACATAGGGGATTGCCGGTGCGGCTTGTCAGCCAAGGAATATGCATTCTATTTTAAGTAGGCCTCCCCTGACTGCGGGCTACACTACCCTGGTAGTTTAGCAGCACCAACGAGTACGAATCGTTCTTCAGAATAAAGGAGAAAGGATATGAACTTCACTGCACCGAGATCGAACCGCAGGCCTGGTTCCAATATTTTTGCTGCTTTGATGGGACTATTTTTGCTGGGCTTTGCCGCTCTAACATTTTTGTTGGAACGCAATCCCCTTGAAGAGATCCCATATCACTACATCGTAGCTGCTACATCCTTACTATTTGGAGCTATCCTCCTGATATGGGTAAAAAGTGACTGGACACACTGGATTGGCAACGAGACTGTCAACATGGTAGTTGGCGTGGTTGCCGCACTGATCGCGATCATTGCTTTTGCTCAAGACATTGAGAAGAAACCCAGCTCTGAGGCCAAAACTTCATCTGCCAGTCAGGAATAGTGAACATTCTTAAGACGATAAGTGCCGGCGTCTAGAAGTCAATCCGGGAACACGCCGGAATATTCCAGAACATCTAGTTTTCTCAGCCTAGCCGTTCCTGTTTGACTTGATCAGGCTTAACCTGCGTAGTGTCCACTGGAACTACTCGGGCTGTGCATGTTTGAGCGGCTGAAGCATTTCTTGGGGATCGAGAAGCGCTACGACTTGGCGAGTTCTTCGCCGGAGATGCTGGCGCTGTTTGGTGCCACGCCTACGGCCGCTGGTGTCAGTGTCTCGGCCGAGAATGCATTGCGCAGCCCGACGACATTGGCGGCTGTGCGAGCGATCTCTGAAGGCATTGGCTCGCTGCCAGTGCATTTGTTCCGCCGACGCCCGGATGGAACTCGCGAAAGGGACACCACCCATCCGGCAGCGGCGCTGTTGGCTGGCGATTGGAACCCTTGGACGGGTGCCGTCGAGGGCAAGACCGCTCTGCAACTGGATAGCCTGCTGTTCGGCGTTGGGTATGCCCAGGTGATCCGCACCGGCCCGACGCCGCGTGAGTTGCACCATCTCGACCCCAGGGACGTGACCCAGGATCTGACCGGCCCGGAGCCTCGCTTCCGGTACCGCGAGAACAGTGTCGAGCGGATCTTGGACTGGCGCAACGTCTTGCGCGTGGCCACGCCTGGCTCGATCGGCAACCGAGTGGTTTGCCTGACCCATCATCTTCGTGAGGTGATCGGCGTCGATATCATCATGGCCGAGCACCAGAGCCGGCTGTTTGCGAATGGTGCCCGGCCGTCCGGCGTCTTGAAGACCGGCAAGCCACTGGGACCAGAAGTCATCAAGCGCCTGCGAGAGTCGTTCAATGCCGCACAATCTGGCGGCGCCAATTCCGGTCGAACGTTGGTCTTGGAAGATGGCCTGGACTTCGAGGCCTTGCAGTTCAGCAGCACGGACAGCCAGTTCATGGAACTGCGACGGCTGGTCATGCAAGAGATCGCCCGAGGCTATAAGGTACCTGGAACACTTGTTGGCGATCTAGAGCGCGCCACGTGGAGAAACGTTGAGGAATTACAAAGACAGTTTGTACAAACTTGTCTGATGCCTTGGGCTGAGGCTTGGCAGGTAGCCCTAGAGCGAGTGTTGCTCAGCCGTGAGGAGCGGCAGGAATACTTCCTAGAATTCATCTTTGACGACCTGCTCCGTGGCGACCTCGCCGGCCGCTTCAGCGCCTACCGGCAAGCCACCGGCGGATCCTGGCTCACCCCGAACGAGGTCCGCGCGCTCGACAACCGCCCGCCGATCGACGGTGGCGACGAGCTGATCCGACAGGCCGGACAGGCAGAAGCCTCCACCCCTGCTGCATCGACGGAGCCTGCCAATGGCGCGTGAGACCAAGACCCTCGCCGCATCCGAGGTCCGGTTCGCCACCGATGAGACCGGCACCTTCTCCGGCTATGCCAGCGTGTTCGGCGAGCCGGATAGCTTCGGCGACACGATCAAGCCCGGCGCCTTCCGGAAGTCGCTGGCCAAGCGCTCGGCCACCGGTGGCCCGGCGATGTTCTGGAACCACAACCCGGACCAGCCGATCGGCGTGTGGACGGAGCTGGTCGAGGATGCCCGCGGCCTGAAGGCTACCGGCAAGCTGGTGACGGAGACGGCCAAGGGTGCGGAAGCCCTGGCCCTGCTCAAGGCTGGCGCCGTCAACGGCCTGTCGATCGGCTTTCGAGCAGTAGCGTCCGAGCGCGGCCCGAATGGTGGCCGGGTGCTGACTGCCATCGACCTGGTCGAGGTCAGCCTGGTGACCCTGCCAGCGGCATCCAATGCCCGTGTCACGCAGATCCGCAACGCAACCCACTCGATCGCCACGTCGGCGTTCGTCCAGGCGGCCCGTCGTGCCGTCATCGCCATCAAGAGGACCTACTGATGGACGTCTCCCTTGAAACCCGCAGCGAGGCCGATGACACCCTCGATCCTGCCGTGCAGGCGGTCAACGAATTGCGCAGCGCCGTCGACGGCCACCGCACAGCACTGGATGCCCGGCTCAGCAACGAGCTGAAGTCGATCACTGACCGGCTCGACCAGATCGATGTCCGCACCCAGCGGCCCGGCGGTGGCAGCGAGCGCCGCGAAGACCAGGGCGACCTGCAGCGCCGCGCTTTCGGTGGCTTTTTGCGCCATGGCCCGGAGCGGATGCAGGCCGAGGAAGCCCGCAGCCTGGTCGTCAGCGACGACGCCCGTGGCGGCTATCTGGCCCCGCCGGAGTTCTCGAACGACGTCCTGAAGCAGATCGTCGAGTTCTCGCCGATCAGGCAGGCGGCCCGCGTCGGCACGACGTCGGCCGGTTCCGTGATCCTGCCCAAGCGCCTGACCACACCGACGGCGCGCTGGGTTGGCGAGACCGAGCTGCACCAGGAAACCGGGATGACTTACGGCCAGACCGAGGTCGAGGTCCATGAGGCGGCCTGCTTCGTCGACGTGAGCATGCGCCTCCTCGAGGACGCCGCGATCAACGTCGAGAACGAGGTCGCGTCCGACCTGGCCGAGGAGTTCGGCCGGCTGGAAGGTGAAGCGTTCGTCCTGGGCGACGGTTTCAAGAAGCCGCACGGCATCCTGACGGATCCGGCCATCGACTTCGTCGTGAGCGGCCATGCCACGGAGATCACCGTCTCCAGCCTGGTCACGCTGATGTACAGCATGCCGAGCTACTACAGGCTGCGCGGCTCCTGGCTGATGAACGGACACACGCTCGCCGCGGTCCGCAGGTTCACCGACACCAGCGGCGCCTTCCTCTGGCAGCCGAGCCTCCAGCTTGGTCAGCCGGAGACCCTGTTGGGCCGCCCGGTGATCGAAGCGGTGGACATGCCTGACATCGGAGCAGGTGCCTTCCCGATCGCGTTCGGCGACTTCGGTACGGCCTACCGGATCTACGACAAGCCGGTCCTGTCGATCCTGCGTGATCCCTACACGATGGCTACCCGGTCCCTGGTCCGCTTCCACGCCCGCCGTCGGGTCGGTGGTGCCGTCGTGATGCCGGAAGCCATCCGCAAGCTGAAGATCGCTGCGAGCTAAGGAGCCAAATGATGCGTGACCTCGTCCACAACCTTGGCGTGGTGCCCATGGTGGCACCCGCCGTCCTCTCTGCCACCACGACATCCGACTCCGTCGATCTGCTCGACTTCGGCTCGGCCACGCTGGTGGTCAACACCGGTGCCATCGCCGGAGCCGGTGACTTCACCGCCAAGCTCCAGCACTCGGACACCACGACCGCCGGCGACTTCACCGACGTGGCGGCCGATGCCCTGATCGGCAGTCTGCCGGCCAGCCTCACCGCCAACTCCGTGGCAAAGGTCGGCTACTGGGGACACCGCCGCTATCTGCGGGCAGTGCTCACCAAGAACAGCGGCACCTCGATTGCGGCCAGCGCCGTGTTGGTGAAGGGCTATGCTCGCAACCGCCCCGTGGCCTGATGGGTCCGGCCTTCGGGCCGGTCTCGCACCTGAGGCGCCATCCATGCTGACCCTGGTCACGCCTCCGGTATCACTGCCAGTGACAGTTCAGGAGGCCAAGGACTTCTGCCGCGTCACCCATGACGACGAGGATGCCGGGATTGCGGCGATGATCGGTGCGGCCACCGCCGCCCTGGATGGACCTGAGGGCCTGCTCGGTCGGGCCCTGATGACCCAGACCTGGCGGCTCACCCTCGATCGCTTTCCGCCGATGATCAGCGTGCCGATGCCACCCTGCCAGGCTGTCACGTCGATCAGCTACCTCGACGCAACCGGCATCGAGTGGGTGCTGAGCCCCGATGCCTATGAGGTCACCGGCCT
Source organism: Geminicoccus sp. (assembly GCF_036263595.1). NCBI lineage: Bacteria > Pseudomonadati > Pseudomonadota > Alphaproteobacteria > Geminicoccales > Geminicoccaceae > Geminicoccus > Geminicoccus sp. Next base: position 12,167 of record NZ_DATAGQ010000243.1, read on the forward strand.
GGGTGGACACATTGCTGCCAAGATCCGCCCCTTGCGCGGTACTAGCTGGCCGCGTGCCCGCTACGGCGATGGCGCTGTCCAGGTCGAGTTCGTCGCCGGCTGGTCTGTGGTGCCCGAGCGGTTGCGACAGGCGATCCTCGCGCATGTGAGCTCGATGTACGACGGTCGTGAATGCCAAGCCGGTATGACGGCTGGCTACGACGACCTGGTGCGCTCCTACCGGCTCTGGTCGTTCTGATGCCGATGGCCCCGCCCAAGCACTGCCCCAAGCCCGGCCATCCGCCGTTTGTTGGTGCTGGCTGTCCTGTTTGTACGGCTGCCCGCCGTGTTGCCGTGGAAGCCAGGCGACCCTCGGCGCGTGCCCGTGGCTACGACAGCAAGTGGGAAGCGGCACGGCGTGGCTTCCTTGCGGCTCATCCAAGCTGCGCTTGCGGTAAGCCGGCTACCACGGTCGACCACGTCATCCCGCACAAGGGCGACACCAGCCTGTTCTGGTCCCGCTCCAACTGGTCGGCTGTCTGCGCCTCCTGCCACAGCAGGAAGACGGCCAGCGCTGATGGTGGGTTCGGCCATCCGATCCGGAATGTTGGCCATGACCGCTGACTTGCTCGGCTTGGTGCCGCTGCTCATGCATTCCACGGCTCAGGCACGGGGTATAGCTCAAGCTTTCCCAGCCTGGGTACAGGACCGTTGTCGCCACCTCGCGCGCAATTTTCTCGGCTTCTGGGGATTTCGGCGATGAGGGGCCGCAAGCCAAAGCTCAAGGTGATCGACGGCGGCCTCCTGCAGGGCCGTTGCCCGCCTGCCCCTGCTTGGCTCACGGCACAGGCGAAGGCGGAATGGCGACGGGCTGCCCCGGAGATCCACGGCCGCCGGCTGTTGACGCCAGACACGCTGGCGACCCTGGAGAGCTATTGCATCGCGGCCGGCATGGTCCGCGAGCTGGAAGAGGTCATGGGCCGGGATGGCCGCATGATCGAGACGGAAGACGGTCCCAAACCGCACCCCGCGTTCAAGATGCAGTCGGCCGCCATGCGCGAGGCACGGCTACTGGCGGCCGAACTCGGCTTCATGCCGCACCGGCGCGCTACCAAGACCAAGGAAGAGAGCAAGACCGATGAGTGGGCGGACGATCTTCTCGCCTGATCCGGCGCTCTACCCCGATCCTTCCGGCAGAGCTGGCCGCATCTGCCGGTTTGTGAACCGACTTCACTTATGGGAAGGCAGCCACGCCGGCCAAGCCTTCCACCTGCACGACTGGCAGAGCGCCATCATCCGCCGGATCTACGGCCCGACGACGGAGAACGGCGGCCGGCAGGTCCGCATGGCCTGCATCTGGATACCCAGGGGCAACGCCAAGACGACCTTGGCCTCCGCCCTGGCGCTGGCGCATTTTCTCGGCCCGGAAGCTGAGCCGGGCGGCCAGATCGTCATGGCCGCAGCCGATCGCGAGAATGCCGGCATCGCCTTCAACTCCGCGCACCAGTTCGTCCAGCAGGACCAGGTCCTGTCCAAGCGGGTGCGGCCGATCGAGAGCAGGAAGATCCTGCTGCATCCGGGCACGCAGGGGAAGATGTCGGCGATCAGCACGGAGGCCTACTCCAAGCACGGCCTGAACGTGAGCTTCTTCCTGGCCGATGAGGTGCATGCCTGGCCGGCAGCGGAAGCGAGGAAGCTGTTCGGCGTGGTGACCGACAGCATGGTCAAGCGCACCAATCCCCTCACCATCGTGATCTCCACCGCCGGTGAGGGCCAGGGCACGCTGGCGAGCGATCTCTGGCAGTACAGCCACAAGGTAGCCTCAGGTGAGATCGAGGATCCGACCTTCGCGCCGATCATCTTTGCGGCCGATCCGGCAGCGGATTGGAAGGACGAGCAGGCTTGGCGTTCGGCCAATCCCGCGATTGAGGCTGGCTTCCTGTCGCTCGAGGAGCTGCGCACCAAGGCCAAGCGGATCGCGCACTTCCCGGCGGAGATCTCCAGCTTCAAGCGCTTCCACTTGAACATCTGGACGGATGGCGCGGCTGAGCCGTGGGTGGATCTGGCCGTGTATGACCAAGCCGAGCCCATGCGGCCCGCTGCCGAGCTGCTGGGGCAGCCCTGCTGGGTGGGTGTCGATTTGTCGTCGGTGGAGGATTTGACGGCAGTAGTGGCAGTGTTCCCGCTTGAGGATGAGGACGAGGTCCGACGCTACGACGTCCTGCCGATGTTCTTCCTGCCGAAAGCCAACATCGCCCGCAAAGCCGAACAGGATCAGGCGGACTATCTGCGTTGGGCCGAGGCCGGGCACCTGCGCCTGACCCCCGGCAACGTGGTCGACTACAGCGGCGTGCTCGGCTGGATCGAGGAGCTTGCAGCGGACTACAGCGTCCAGGAGATCGCGATCGACCGCTGGAACAGTACGGCGGTCACCACGGCCCTGCAGGAGGCAGGCTTCACCGTCTCTGCCTTCGGCCAGGGTTTTGCCTCGATGGCCGCACCGGTGAAGGAGCTGAAGGCGGCGCTGCTGGCGGGCAGGTTCCGGCATGGCGGTAACCCGGTGCTGCGCTCCTGCTTCGGCAACGTGGCGGCGGAGACCGACGCGGCCGAGAACGAGAAGCTTCACAAGCGCCGCTCGCGCGGGCGGATCGATGGTGCGGTGGCTGCCGCGATGGCGGTTGGGCGCATCCTGGCGAACGAGACCGCACCTAGCATCTACACGACCGGCGAGAGATCAGACGGCCTCCTAAGCATCTAAATCAAAAGTTACTAAATACTAAATATTTTATTCATATTTGTTACAATATCTGTAAAGTTCTTTATATGAGGAAGAACAGATGTCATACTGTTCCAGTAGGATTTTGCAGCTATAGTATTAGTATTATCCGAAGCTATTTCTCTTTTGAGTAGCTCAAAATACTGAAAAGCTTCATTATTTTTTGAAGCTATTACTATTTTTTCTAATGTTATTAGGGTATTTTTTAAATCTTCATTTACATTATTATTATATTTATTAAAAGAATTTTCCACATATGATTTGTAAATTATATTTCCTTTGTTATTTTCCATATTTATCTTCTCTGCCTCCAGCACTTTTTGCATTTTTTCTCTGTTTTTCTCAGCAGTCCTGTCCTCAAGCTCTTTCACATCTCTCTCATAGAGGCCATTGGCTCTGCCCATTACAACAAAGAGGCCGATTGCCGATAAAAGTATTACGCCTATACCTATGGGAGATGGTCCCCTTTCAGCCAGAGTAATAGCCAGTATCATTCCACCAAAGAAACTAAAAAATAGTACTTGAATTACTATACCGTGGTTTCGGTATCTTCTTTCTATTCTTTTATGTTCCTCAGGAAAATAATGCCTGCTATCTGGTGATGGTTCAATCATCCTCTTTCGAGCCGCTAAGTGTACTGCTGCTAGATGCATGGCACCTCCTATTACAGGTATATGCGCCATTACCAATGTGGATCTGTACTTAATGTCTGAGGGCATCTTCTGCTAGCGCACGATCAACGATCCAGAAGAAAAATTACCAGCCGGCTATTCTCGTGTCTGGAATTCTCTCAGCACTCTACCTAAGGTTATAAAACGTATTCTACCTTAGGTGGTAGACGCGACGCTGCTGCCGCATGTCAGGAGCCGACTTCAACCCTGGACTGTCGCGCGACTGTCGCGCAAAGTTTCCACCGCGAAAGCAAACGGGCGAGCCGCTGGACACGGACTCGCCCGTCTAAATCGATGCGCCATGGCTTCTGCAACCAAGCCAAGGCGCAAACACCGCTGCTCGTGTTGGAGTCAACAGCGATGCTTGACGTTGCCGAATCTATGGCTGCCTTCACGCCGGGTCAAGAAGCGCAAGTAGCCGATGGCTACCTCCGTAAAGCGCATACTTTGATCCGCTGGCGCCCGCATGACCTTGTCCAGGCCCGGCGCGATCGTGAGGAACTATCTTCCCAGGCGCGGCTGCTCCTGATCGACCTGAACGACCTCCTTTTCGAGCGGAACGGCTGCCTGATCGACGACGATCCCCGTGTTGCCCGTGCCCTAGGTCGCGACATTAGGGTTTGGCGACGGCTGAAGGCTGTTCTGATCGCATGCGAGCGGCTCTGGATCGGTGACGACGACCACCTGCGCACCCGCGAGACGGAGGACGAGTTGCCGAAGGTCCGTGCCCGGATGGCGGCGGCGACGCGGACGGCCGCGTGTGGTCGAGTGGCCAGTAGTTCGGCAAGACTTCCGGAAGACTTCCGGCAGAAGTCCTCCCGTAAGCCGTTGATTCCCCAGGAGTCCGCTCAACACAGAGACAAAATCAGGAATCTCCCCCCTAACCCCCCGCCAAGCGGGGGGCAACCGGAGCCAACTCTGTTTGGTCAGGATGATCCTGCCTTTGACGAGGTGTGGGCAGCATGGCCAGCAGAGGGCCGTAAAAAACGTAAGCTTGGATACAAGCACTGGCAGGCGAAGCTGGCTGCCGGACTGCCAGTCGAGCTGTTGCAGGCGCGCTGCATGGATCGTGCTCGGGATCGGCGTGCCAAGATGGTCGGGCTGGCCAGTTTCCTGCGGGATGCCGACTTCGTAGGGGAGGCGATACGGGCAGACATGTCTGTACCGGTGTGGCCAGAGTTCGATCTGGACGAGGATGCCCTGCGCCGGGTCGATGTGGGCCTATTGCTCACCTGGGGAGGGCAGCTTCCGCTGGAGCGGGCCTATGCCACCATCGGCGAGGCGGAAGTCCTGCGGTTGGCCCGGCTGGCCCGGGTCCGGCAACTCGACCACCGCGATAGCTGGCGGCTGGTCGAGCAGGCCTGCATGCAAGCGGACCCAGAGTTCCGTCGGCCGGTGATGGAATGACGGCGGCATAAGTTAGCCATATCACTCGGCATCTCTAGTGAGTACCACAATGAATATTGACACTTGGGCAGTGGTACTGGCGACGGCGCTAGGGCCGATTGGCGCAGTTGCCATTACTTTTTGGCGTAGCGCGACAGAAGCAAAGTATTCTAGGCGGCTCGCTGTGTTCAGGATCTTAATGGCAACCAGGAAGGTCGGCATCTCGCAGGATCACGTAAACGCGCTCAACTTGGTTGAAGTAGATTTCTATGGGTGC
>NZ_DATAGQ010000244.1:0-4570 GCF_036263595.1 Geminicoccus sp.
GATCGGGGCACAGGCGGGGGTGATGTCGGATGTGCCTTCTGGCGTGGCCCTGGTGGGCAGCCCCGCGCAGCCGCGCCACGAGTTCTTTCGGCAGGTGGCCATTCTCAAGCGGCTAACGCGCCAGCGGGCGAGGTGAGTGGCACGGACATCCCAGGACAATCTGCCCTTATCGAGGCGGGCCGGGCATTCCGTTCGGTGCCAGTTACGGGTTGCGGTAGTATCTCAGCATGAACTCGGTCGCGGCTGAACGGCCAGTGGCGACGGGCGACGCCTTGCCCTTGTATGCTTAGCTCCAGGCATACTGGAGATCAGCGTGGATTTTGAAACGATGGCCTCCTACCAGGCTCCTAATGGAGATACCTGGCTCCTCCTCCACCACGGTGAAGCTGGGAGGCGACTCGTCCTGCATCGGGCCAATGGTGCATCTGAGAGCGAGGCTACCAAGTATGAGTTTGCCGTCTTTGAGATGCGTTTTCGAGATACGCCTCAATATCTAGAACTAAGACGGCAGGTGCAATTGCGGGCGGAGAAGCCCCATCATGAAGGGACCACAGGGTGAGAGGTACCCGATGCCCGTCCGGACTTCCCTGTCGTCACGTTGACCTGGACTGACATCCCGAGATCATCAGAGGCAAGACCGACATAGCTTCCGACAAGAGGGGTGGCCTGCCGCGGATCACGGGCAACCGCGACCCGGATCAGATCCCGATTGCCAACAATGCCATTGGTTGGGTCGAACTCCACCCACCCGGCGCCGGGGAGGTAGACTTGGCACCAGGCATGGGTGGATCCGCCACCAAGCGTGATCGAACCATCCCTGTCGGCTACATAGATGTAACCGGTCACAAAGCGCGCCGCCAAGCCAAGCGAGCGCACCGCCTCCATCATCAACAGGGCGAAGTCGCGACACGTGCCGCGCCGCAGACGGAGCGTGACGCCAGGAGGCTGTATCCCCGCCTCCACACGCCGCGCATAAGAAAAGCCCTCATAGATAGCATGGCACAGGGTCGTCAGTAGAGTGCCGGTATCTGTTCGGCCGGCACCCACGAACTGCCGGGCCCATTGACCGACTTCGTCGGGGTGGTCCTGATAGTGACGCCTAATCAAAGGCGTCAGATCGGCGGCCTCATCGGGGCCATAGGCAAAGGGGTAGGTCAGCGCATCGTCGTCGGTCTCGAAGAATGGTTCGTCCTGCGACGTATGCTCGAGACGAATGTGGTGCTTGAAGCGCAATTCGGTAGCCGGGCGGGAGATCTGGACGATGGCAATGCAGTTGCCGAAGACGTCATGGATCCAACGAACGTGGCGGGGCTGTGGATCGACTACCAGGCTCGCCTTCAAGAGCCGCTGATCGAAGCTGTCACGCGGCCGAAACATCAAGCGATGTTCCCCGAACGCCACCGGTCTCGCATAGCGATAGATCGTGGTGTGCCTTACGGAGAATAGTGTCATGCCCTCAAGAACCTTGCACACCTGAACATTGGCAATAGTGGGGTGCCCTAGGCAGGTAGAAGCACGCTTGGCTTATCGAGCCCCAGCTGCCCCCCGAGGCACCGACAACAGCTCAGAAGCCCGCAGACGGCACTCTGGCCGCGCAGGAAGCAAGCCTGCCACCCGATCTCAACCAGACACCTCATCCGTCACCACCTTGAACCCGGTCAGCTTGCTGGGCCCAAAGGTGTGGGTGAGCGGGACGTCCGCTGCATCGCGCCCGCGGGCAACCAGGATCCGCCCGATGCGTGGGCTGTTGTTCCTGGGGTCGAAGACACGCCACTGCCCACCCAGGAACACCTCGATCCAGGCGGCAAAGTCCATGGGCGAATGAGGTGGCGGAAAGCCGATATCGCTGATGTAGCCGGTGCAGTAGCGGGCCGGGATGTTCATGCAGCGGCACAACGCCAGCGCCAGATGGGCAAAGTCGCGGCAGACCCCCGTCTTCTCGCGGTAGGCATCAAAGGCGGTGCGTGTCGGCCGAGCGTGTTGATAGCCGAAGGTGATGTGGTCGTGCACATAGTCGCAGATCGCCTGGACCCGTGCCCATCCCGGCGGGATCGTGCCGAACAATTGCCAAGCCACATCGAACAAGTGGTCGGTATCGCAGTAGCGGCTGCCCAACAAGAACATGATGGTGTCGGCCGGCAGGTCCTGGATGACATGCTGGACCGCATCGGAAGTCTGCGGGTCCGGGGTGCCGTGGTCCCGGATGATCGCGTCGGCCGAGAAACGTACTTGGCCGGCAGGCGCGGTCAGCCGGGTACACCAGTTGCCGAAACTGTCGCGGTAGCCCTCGAGCACGATGGAAGGGGTGGTGATCAGATGATCCGGTGCTTCCAGGTCCGCGACACGCGACCAGTGCACATGGAGCATCAAGATCATCGGCGTCGGCTGGGGGAACTCATAGTCCATCTCGTAGCCGATCCGGATCCGCATGCAGGCCCTCCCATAGAATAAGTTTGATGGCACTAGACGCCGCGCATGCCTACATCGGGAGGCGGGGCTGGAAGGCGATCACGTGCCCTTGTAGACGCCACGCCACGTGGCCGCCATGATCCAGTTCAGCTGACGCTCACGACGCAGGTTCGTCTCGACGTCAGCGACACGCCCAACATGTCCCAAGAACGCCTTGCCCTTGTCTTTGAGCCCGTGCCCGATGTCGACGGGCACATGAGGGAGCCGGCCTTGTCACTAGCCTACCCAGGCTAGTGACATCGGATGATCTAGAACACCGACATCAGTGTCTAAGACGATAGGCCGTAGACATGGCGGATGTACGATTCCACCCGTGCCAAGCGCACCGCATCGACCACGGCATCGCCTGCCAATGCCCTGGTCAGTTCCTGCTCGGTGCAGCCTGTCGTCCTGGCGATGAGCGCCAGGACGCCTGGTGACTGCAAAAGGATCGTCCGTACCCGCAACGTGCTTGGTCTCATCGCCATCACCTCCAGACCTTTGGCGCTTTCGGCACGGCCTAACCGCCTGCAGGTCCAACGCCCGTCATTAGGGCGACGTCACTCCGCCTGGAACTGCTGGGTCAGGCGCCAGTGCTCGTCGGCCTTGCCCTCTGGGCAGCCCTCCTGCTGCCAAAGCGTGTAGGCTCGCTCGCGCAGATGCTGGTCTTGAGCGTGCTGCCAGTGTGCGTCCGCACGCCCATCAGGGCGCCCCTCCGCCAGCCAAAGGAAGTAGGCGTGTTCCCGAACCGCCTGCTCAAGGTTCTGCTTGGTTTGGGACATGACATTGCGATCATCCCCATACGGAGCCAAAGGCCCACCCCGGCTGACACGCATCCTGGCCGTCAAGCTGTGGAGATCGTCATCCGGCACCACCTGTGCGTAGGCGGCGGCCTGCAATGCCTTGTCTTCATACTGTGCGGCGCCCTGGGCATCGGGAGCGCCCAGGGAGATGGGGAAAGTGTGCACAACCGTTTTGCGGCTGTCCAACACGTCGACTAAGCGCTCTGTCATCGTCTTCTCTCTGGCATGCCGCCAACCGCATCAATCACAGTAGGCCGCCTCAGGCTGGGCCGACACGGCGATGTTTCATCGTCCGTGATGCCTGCCATGTTGTGAACTCGCCTGAGCTCAGGCGAGCAAGGTAAGTGAAGTGCCAAGTGGCAAACGCCAGCACCGCAAGGAGCACGATGGAATTGATCAGGTCGTAGGTTTGGATCATCATGGACATCTGCCGATTCCATTGCCATCTGGGCAATAGCTTATATAGGCTAACAAAACATCATTTGCACCAAAAATATTACGAGGAATCTTAATAACTTGATCTTCATGCTATTCTGGGCGATTGATGATCGAATGATGATGCTAATAAATATTCTCAAGCTCTTGAATAATATTAAAAGATGTGCAATTTTTAATCGAGAGCTTCAACAGCAAGAATATTTATAGAACGTGTTGTTTGCTCTCTAGGAGCCTGATCATGACCAACGAACGCAGCCTCAGCCAGAAATGGGCGGACTTCCGCGCGACCAAGGCGCAGCTCTTTTGGACCGGTATTGGCTGCGCCGTCGCGACCATGGTCGTAGGCTTCACCTGGGGCGGCTGGACAACCGGCGGATCGGCGCAGTTGGCCGCTGCCCAGGCCGGCACCACGGCCCGACAGGAACTGGCCGCCGCGATCTGCGTCGACCGCTTCAATGCCGGCGGTGACGCCACCGCGCAGCTGGCCACGCTTCGGGAGATGAGCACCTGGGAACGTGGCAAGTTCATCGCCGGCGGTGGCTGGGTTGCCATGCCGGAGATGATGGGCAAGACCGATGTGGCCGCCACCAGCTGCGCTGCCCAGCTCGTCGCAACGCCGGCTCCGCAGGCAGCCTCCACCGCAGCGCCATGAACTAATGACGCGGGACGGCGACCAGCCCGTCCCGCTCATCAGCCAGATCGGCTCGTAACGGTGATCAGGTTGTGTTCATGGACCCAGCAGCTGGACACCTCCATTTACCGGCCAACGTGTGGGGCCGGACCGCGTCGTACGGCGAGGTGACGACGACCGCGGCTCTGCGTTGGCAGGATGTTGCCTTCGGGCTGATCATCCCTGTGCCGACAGGTTCCCCTGACGCTGT
>NZ_DATAGQ010000245.1:0-5276 GCF_036263595.1 Geminicoccus sp.
CACGGTCACGCTGGATGCCGGCCCCTCCAGCGATCCGGATGGCGACAGCCTCAGCTTCAAGTGGTGGGTCTACAAGGAGGCAGGCACCTATCCGGGCAATCTGTCGATCACGAACAATGGATCCAGGCTGGCGACGCTGAAGGTACCGGTAGTCAACTCGTCGTACCGGATCAGCATCGTCCTCGAGGTGAAGGACAGTGGCAGCCCCTCCTCGACCCGCTACCAGCGGGTGATCCTCGAGGTGCGCCCCTAGAGCCGAGCACCCGCCCGGGGAAGACGTTGCGCTACGTCGTCGTCAGCCGGCCCGTTCGGGCCAGTTCTTCCCTGGTCGCGGCGACGGCCGCCTGCAGTCGTCCGACCAGTTCGTCGATGGGCTGGCCCTGCAGGGCACGCAGCTCGATCGCCCGCGCCAACGTTCCTACCCGGAGCAGCCCAAAGCTGGGTGCCGTGCCGGCAAGGCGATGGGCCGGCTTCGCCACTTCCACCAGATCCTGGGCCAGCCGCTGGACGTCGGCTGCCAATTGCTCGGCTGAGGTCAGTGCGTTGCGCAAGAACTCGGCACATTTGGCTGCTCCCGCCATGTTGCCCAGTGCCTCGACCCGCGCAAGATCGAGCAGGTCGCCATCGCCATCCGTCGCTTGGTCCGGAGCGTCGGGGCGAGGCTCGGGCAGCGCCTGCTTCACGCCGTCACGCCGCTCGCTGTAGCCTGCCAAGGCCCGGAACAGCTCGTCCCAGGCCACAGGCTTGGTGAGCACGCGATTCATCCCCGCGGAAAGGCAGCGTATCCGCTCGGTCTCCATCACGTTGGCTGTGAGTGCGATGATCGGAATAGCTCCATGAGGTGGTGGCAGCGTCCGGATCCGTCTGGTCGCTTCGATGCCGTCCATCATCGGCATCTGAACGTCCATCAGGATCACGTCGAACAGCCGGCTGCTTGCCACGGAGACAGCCTGCTCGCCGTTTTCGGCGAACGTCACCGCATGACCGTGACGGGCCAGCACGGATTGGAGCAGATCCCGATTCACTTCGACATCCTCTGCCACCAGGATCTGCATCGGAACGACGGGAGCCGGATCGAGGGCCGCCTTTTCCGTGCCAAGCACCACCTCCCCGATCTCCAGCAGGAGGTGGAAGGTGAAAATGCTGCCCTTTCCAGGTGTGCTCTGGACGGCGATCTCGCCACCCATGGCGGTCACGAGTTGCCGGCAGATCGCGAGCCCCAGGCCGCTGCCGCCATATTTGCGTGCCGTGGAGCGATCGGCCTGGGTAAAGGCCCGGAACAGTTCGCTTTGCCGTTCCTCGGGAATGCCAATGCCGGTGTCCTCGACGTCGAACCGGTACTCCGCCTCTTTGTCGATCACCTTGCACGCGACCCGCACGTCCACGCCGCCGACACTGGTGAACTTGAGACCATTTCCGATCAGGTTGACCAGGACCTGTCGGAGCCTGGTCGGATCTCCCTTCACGACCGGCGGTGAATGCTGGGCAAGGTCGAAACTCAGCCGCAGCCCGCGCTCGGCGGCTTGAGGCGCCATGATCGAGCGGACCTGCTCGAGCAGGTCCACCATGGAGAAGTCGATGTTCTCCAGCGATACGCCGCCGGCGTCGAACCGTGAGAAGTCCAGGATATCGTTGATGACGCTGAGCAGATGCTGGCCGGATGTGCGGATCGCACGAACATAGCCCTGCTGCCGATCGTCCAGCCGCTCCGCCGCGAGGAGGTCGGCCATCCCCAGCACGCCGGTCATCGGCGTCCGGATCTCGTGGCTCATCGCGGCCAGGAACTGCGACTTGGATAGCTCACCCGCTTCCGCACGGATCTGGGCGAGCCGCGCATCGGCGGCGGCGGCTTCGGCGGCGACAGCCGTGGCCCGCAGCGCCCGCATGACACGATGCAGGGTCCCGGTCAGCATGCCGGTGATCAGGCCCATCCCGACGATCAACCCAACGGCCAGATAGACCCGCAGCCACCATTCCTTGAGGACAGTCGCAAGTGGCATCCCGGCAACCACCCGCATGTCGAAGCCGGTGACGTCCGCCTGTGCCACCAGGAACTCGCCGACGACATCGCCGCCCTGCTCGTCGCGGTTCAAAAGGAAGGCCGGCCTTGGCGGTTGCTCGTTCTGGTCCTCCCAGTGCTGCTCGTCGAGCGCATAGAGCCGTCTGGCACCATCGATCAGCGCCACCGTCTGATCGGGGCGGCTGGCAAGGCTCGCGAAGACCTGTGCATAAAGACGCCAACTGGCTCCCACGGCGATCACACCAGCGAACTTGCCGCCACTGTCGATGATCGGCCAACTCACCGGCACGATTTGCTGATCCGGTGCCAGTTCCCAGACCATCGGCGTGCCGATCAGCATCCCGCGCTCTTCGCTGTCGCGCTGGCGGGTGAAGTATCCGCTCTCGCTTACGTCCTCGCCGGCCCGGGTGATGTCGCTGGTGTGTCGGATGATCCCATCACGGTCGATCGCAGCCACACCTCGGAGAGCTTCGAGCTGGTCGACCTGCTCGGCATGCTGACGCAACCTGAAGTAGAGGCCTGCCAGATCAAGATGACCCCTGCCGTACTCCGCGATGGCAACGGAGACCGCGAGGTCGAGGGTCACGAGGCCGCGTGCGACGAAACCCGCCGCGGGAAAAACGATCGCCTGGAGGTCGCTTTTGGATTGCCGCAGCAATTGGTCCCGGTCGCGTGCGAGGATCACTGAAGCAGCAGCCGAGGCCAACAGACAGGTGAGCAGCCCCACGATCAGCGCGACCTGAACAGGCGTCAGCGCGGCCAACCCACGGATGAGCCGAGCGCGCCAACGAGCCCCGGCTGATCGGCCAGGTCCGGTCCGCCTGTCTGGTATCTGTCGGTTTGTCAAGCCGAGCGATGTAGGTCGCGAGCGGCTGCTCGCCATTTGGCTTTCACGATTCCGGTACTCGACTGCTGCCATGGCCAAAGAAGAACGATACGGCTTCTTCTTCTCAGACCCTATCGTAAGCCCTTCTGCCGGCAACCCTCAATAGAACCACCGTTCGCCCCGCTGCATTCATGTGCGACTTCCCCACCACCGGGAATGCGATGATGAAGCCTCGTTGGCGGCAGGCCGGCTCGTGGAGTTCCTTCTCGTGACGATGGAGGAGCCGTATTCCAATGTCGTCATGAGCAGCGCGCGGGCAAGAAGAAGGATGCCGACCGGCTTCATGGCCCGCTCGATTTCTTCTCCGGATGGATCAGTTGCGCTCGTGACGAAGGAAGCGTGGCTTTGACTTGCCGCTGACCCATGCACGGATTGCGGAACGCCACCCGAAGGATGCGCTACCAGTTTCCCCTCTTTGTCGCGGAGGTGGCTTCGCCGCCTCAACTGTCCCCTACGTTCTGGACCATCGATGGGTCGAGCGGTGCCCAGCGTGGTTGCCGGTCCTTGTCCACCAGGAGCGCCCTGACGCCCTCGAGGAAGTCATGGCCGCGGGTCATGGTCCGCGTGAGGCGCAGTTCGATCTCGAGGCATGCCGCCAGCGGCAGACCACGGGTGCGGCGCAACAGTGCCAGGCTCACCGCGAGGCTGGTGGGCGACATGCTGCGCAGGGTTGCCGTTGTCTCCTCCGCCCAAGGACCTCCCTCCGCTGCCAGCGACTGGAACAGCTCGTCGACGGTGCCAGCGCCAAAGCATCGATCGATGGCAGGATGCTGGTCGCGCAACGGGGCTGCGGATGCCGGGACTGGGGCCAGTTCGGCAATTGCGCGGTCCAGGTCCTCGGCGCCTGCCGTATCGAGCCGGACACACAAGGCGTTGAAGCGGTCTGCCGGGACGAAGGCGGTGGCGAGGCCGGCATCCATGGCGTCGGCGGCGCCGATCCTTGCACCTGTCAGTGCCAGATAGGTGCCGAGCGCGCCCGCCAGCCGATTGAGGAAGTAGCTGGCCCCGATGTCAGGAAAATACCCGATCGCTGTTTCGGGCATCGCCATGACGGTCCTGTCCGTCACCACGCGGTGGCTGCCATGGACCGAGAGGCCCATGCCGCCACCCATGCAAACCCCATCGATGAGCGCAACATAGGGCTTGGGAAAGGAAGCGATCCGGTGGTTGAGGGCGAACTCCTCGGCGAAGAACGCCTCGTTCTCGTCGTGCCGGCCGGCAAGGCTGGCCTCCCGCACGGCGCGGATATCGCCGCCGGCGCAGAACACGCCCGGCCTCTCGCTCTCGATCGTCACGAACTCGACGTCAGGGTCCGTCGCGAAGCTGTCGAGCGCTCGGCGGATGGCACGGATCATGCCGAGATCAAGCGCGTTCAACGCCTTGCCCCGGTCCAGCCGGATCCGACCACGCCGACCGCGCACGTCGGCACGGACGAACACCGAATGAGCTGGATCATGAGGTGGCATAGGCATGGATGGTCCTGCTGGATGGCCTGTTCGCATCCATGCCTGTCTGACGCCTACAGCGAAAGGTCCTGCCTGAGCGGCACCAGCTCTTACGTCAGGCCCGGATCGCCTCCAGACCCTTCCAGTCGAACTCGATGCCGTGGCCCAGTCGGTCAGGTGCGAGCGCGAAACCGTCTTCGATCTTCAACGGCTCGGCGATGTAGCGTTCGAGCCCGAAGCCGTGCGCTTCGAGGAACGAGCGGTTGGGCGCTGCCGCCAGGAGGTGGACCGTGATGTCGTGGGCACCGTGCGACGTGACCGGCAAGTTGAACGCCTCTGCCAGATGGGCGATCTTCATGAACGACGTGACGCCGCCGCAATTGGTGACGTCCGGCTCTGGATAGGTGACGCCGCCCGAAGCGATCAGGTGCCGAAAGTCCCATACCGTGCGCAGGTTCTCGCCGGCTGCGATCGGCAGGCCGCCGTCACGGACCACCCTTGCATGACCCGCCACGTCGTCGGGCGAGATCGGCTCCTCCAGCCATGTCAGATCATAGGGCGCAAAGGCACGAGCGGCCCGGATTGCCTCGTCGGCACTCCACTTCATGTTGGCGTCGACCATGAGCGGGAAGCCATCGCCCAGGTGCCGCCGCATGGCGGCCACCCGCTCCACATCCTCGGCCAGGACCTTGCGCCCGACCTTCATCTTGATCGCCCGGAAACCCTTGGCGAGGTTGTCGTCGGTCTGCTTCAGCAGATCGTCCAGCGGCAGCAGCAGGTCGATCCCGCCAGCATAGCAGGGCACGCGATGGTCGTGCCCGCCCAGGAGCTTCCAGAGCGGCAACTTGGCCCGCTTCGCCTTGAGATCCCAGAGCGCCATGTCGAAGGCGGAGAGCGCCAGCACCGTCGGGCCGCCGCGGCCGCC